>NZ_CDWRCM010000089.1:15969-17367 GCF_977927585.1 Frankia sp. CcWB2
TAACTGGGTTGATATATTTAGGTAATATCCGCGCGCCACCGTCTCCGGCATGTGACGCTACGTACGCGAGGTGCGATTCCATCACTAGCTCTGGGGGGAGAGGTGTTGTGGCGCTCATGCCTGTGACTCGGATGGTTGAACGGCCCCATCCGGAACAGGGAATACGGAGATCAAGGAAGCGATCGTTCCTGTCTATTGAGACGTCCACGCACCCGTTTACTGGTCCGATCGGGTAGAAAAATTGGCCAGGAGTGCGGCCGGCAGTCGAGAAAATTCCGGCCGGAACGTGCGGTGTTCTCTCCACGCCGGCACACGCAGAGATGCCTCCTGCTGACTCCTGTTTGCCGATGGCCAGGTTTTTCTCGAAACCATACAAACCTACTCCAGCCAGGAGAGGTTTCCCACACAAAATAGAATGGAGAAGACCATGGCGGAAATTGACCTCGGATTGGCCGCGGACTGGGATGAGGGCGACACCCACGGCCGAATCAGGTTGAGGCAGAACCAGAATTACCCGAACTCGCCCAAGAAGGATGTGATCATCAGCTCGCCGGTGAGCATCGAACTCTCGGTCAACACAAACTACTCCACCTCCCAGGAAGCCGACAAGATCTTCTTCACGACCCACCACGGCAACCAGAAAAAGATCATCGCAATACTGGACTCCAACGGAGACCTCTACATCGCTGGCCGCGTGATCGAAGGGCAGTCGAACCTGTCCTACGAGTAGCCCGACAGCTCGGGGTGGGCCGGCGCCGCCGCGCCCACCCCGGCACGGACGTCGCTGCCGTGCTCGCCCCGCTGGGTCTGCGGCTGTCAGCAGCCAAGACCCGGGTAGTGCACACGAGCGACGGGTTCGACTTCCTGGGGTTCCGCATCCAGCGGCGCCGCAAGCGAGGCACGAACCAGTGGTACGTCTACACCTGCATCCCTGACCGGCCCCTCAAGGCGGTGAAGGAAAAGAGCGGCCACCCGATGAGCGTCACGTTCAGCCCGACGATGCCGCTGGTCGCCACCGGGGGTACCGACACCACCGTCCGGCTGTGGCAGCTGGCGTTCCCCGACCCGCCGCGGCTCGTCGCCGCCGTCGGCTACGGCCGGCGGATCAACCAGCAGTGGGCGCGGGCGGTGGCGTTCAGCCCGGACGGCACCCTGCTGGCCACCGCCGGCGCCGACCGCGTCACCGTCCTCTGGGACCTGTGAGCGAGTCCGGGACCTGTGAACGCTTGGGACCTGTGGGTGCCGTAAGTGTCCCGGATCCGGGGCACTCCACCTGCGGACAACCCGGTGGCCGCTGCCAATGGTCCGATTTCGCAACAGTCGCGGGAGCTGCACGCTACTAGGGCCTGTTTGGGAAGTTCATCGGGGCAGCCATTTGTTGATCGCGGCGATGGTGGC
>NZ_CDWRCM010000090.1:0-4149 GCF_977927585.1 Frankia sp. CcWB2
CGTACAACGAGGCGACGGCGACGTTATTAAGGTGACCGAAGCTGTCCATGTCGCTGAACCGCGTGGGCATCGTCTGGCTCAGAGGGTAGCTGGCGAGGCTGAGCCTCGCCGGATCACGTCTCGGGTCCATTTCGCCACTGTGCCCCATCCGATCCGGCCGTGGAGGGTCAACATTCGGTCTTCTTCGTCATGCCGGCCCGCATCTCCCCGGCCGGTCGGATTCCGGCCAGCCGGAAAACGATGTAACGCTGTCGAGACGAGGCCGATACTGAGGGGATGGGAAAGACCTACGAGCGCATCGACGGTCGGCTCCGGGCGTTCATCGAGGAGCAGGTGATCTTCTTCGTGGCGTCGGCGCCGCTGTCCGCCCAGGGCAGCGTGAACATCTCCCCGAAGGGTCGGGCCGGCACGCTCGCCGTGCTCGACGAACGGACCCTGGCCTACCTGGACTTCGGCGGCAGCCACGCGGAGACCATCGCCCACCTACGCGAGAACGGCCGGATCACCCTGATGTGGTGCGCCTTCACCGGGCCACCGACCATCGTGCGGGTGCACGGCCGCGGCGAACCGGTCTTCCGGGACGATCCCCGCTTCCCCGAGCTGCTCACCCACTTCGACGCCGAGCAGGCGGGCGCCGCCGGGCTGCGCGCCGTCATCCTCGTCGCGGCGGAACGGATCAGCGACAGCTGCGGGTACGCCGTCCCGTTCATGGACTACCGCGAGGAACGGCCACTGCACGCCCAGTATTTCGACCGCAAGACCGACGAGGAGTTCGCCGCCTACTGCGCGTCGAAGGAGTTCAACGGCACGAGCGTCGACGGCCTGCCCGCGCTCCCCCTCCCCCTGCCCGCGCGGGCGACTTCCTAGACCGCTGGTCCGGCTGCCCGACAAGGTCTGCTGTCATGGGGTGAGCGTGCGGCCCGCCGGGTCCGTCCCGGCGATCGCCGGGGCGCCGCGTCTGGCAGCCTGGCGGTGTGTGGTCACCGTGGGGCGGGCTGCGCTCCATGGACCGACTCATCGAGTCCACCCCGCCGTCCCGGGCGCGCGACGTCGACTTCCTGCGCCTGGCGAGCGTCTGTGTCGTGGTGCTGTGGCACTGGGCCCTGTCCATCGACCACTTTCGCGGGGGCGTTCTCGTGATGCCCAATCCGATCGCGCGGATACCGTTCGCCTGGCTCGCGACCTGGCTGCTCCAGGTGATGCCGGTGTTCTTCGTCATCGGTGGCTTCGCCCACCTGGCGGCCTGGGACGCGGCCGGTCGCGCCCCCGGGTCTCCGCGCGGTGATCCCGCGCTTCCCTGGGGCCCGCGGGCGCGGCGCTTCCTGCGGGGGCGGCTGCGCCGCCTGCTGCCCCCGATGGCGGTGTTCGCCGTTATCTGGGCGGCGGTCGACGCCGTCCTGCTGCTCGCGGTCCCCGACTACCCGGGTCTGCTGCGCTATGGACGGGCTGTGCTGGTGCCGCTGTGGTTTCTCGCGGCGTACCTGGGGGTCATCCTGGCCGTGCCGGTGACCGCGGCGGTCCATCGGCGGTTCGGCTGCCGGTTCATCCTGCTGCTGGGCGCGGCCGTGGCGCTCGTCGACCTGGCGCGGTTCGGCACCGGCAGCACGGTGTTCGGCTATGTCAACACCGGTCTCGTCTGGGTGTTCGCCCACCAGCTCGGGTATTTCTGGCGGGACGGCGCCCTGCGCGGGCCGCGGCGGGCGCTGCTGACGGCGCTCTGCGGGCTGGCGGGTCTGGCCCTGGTGACGACGCTCGACGAGTATCCGCGATCGATGGTCGCCACCGAGGGAACCAGGCTCAGCAACATGTTCCCGACAACCGCTGCGATCGCCGTGCTCGCCGTCTTCCAGCTCGGTCTGATACTGCTCGCCGTACCCGCCCTGAACCGAATGCTGACCCGGCGCCGGCCGTGGGCGGCGGTCGTCACGGGCAACGCCGTAATCATGACCGTGTTCCTGTGGCACATGACGGCCCTGCTGCTCGCGATGGTCACGATGCGGGCGGTCGGGCTGCCGATGCCCGAAGAACCGACCGCGGCCTGGTGGGCCGGGCGGCCGCTGTGGGTGATCCTGCCCGCACTCTTCCTGGTGCCGTTGATCGTCCTGTTCGGACCGGTGGAGCGCCGGGCCGCGGCCCCGCGTGAACCGGCACGGGCCGGGCCGGACAACTGAGAACCTGAGTTAGCCAGTATTAACCAGGCGGGCACCGGCTGTCCCGGAAGGCGGTAATGTGCCGACCGTGTCCTTCAGCCTCGAAGAACCGCCGCCAGCAGGATCGCGCCGGGAGCGCATCCTCGCCGCCGTGGCCCGGCTGATGGCCGAGCGCGGGTACCACGGGGTGAGCATCAACGACATTGGCCGGGCCGCGGGCGTCTCCGGGCCGGCGTTGTACAAGCATTTCCCGAGTAAGCAGGCGATCCTCGGCAAACTGCTGATCGGCATTAGTGAACGCCTGCTCACCGAGGGCACCCGTCGCGCGGCCGCGGTGCCCAGTCCGGACGGCACCCCCAGTCCGGACGCCACGCTGGACGCGCTCGTGCGCTGGCACGTCTCCTTCGCTCTCGACTCACCCGAACTGATCCGCGTTCAGGATCGCGACCTGAGCAGCCTGAACCCGGCCGACGCGCACACCGTGCGCCGGCTGCGACGCGGCTACGTCGAGCTCTGGGCCGCCCAGCTGCGCGCCCGCAGCCCCGAACTCGCCGAGGGCACCGCCCGCGCCGCCGTCCACGCCACCTTCGGCCTGCTGAACTCCACCCCCTACAGCGCGGTGACGATGAGCCGGCCGCAGCTGGCGGACCTGCTGCACCAGCTCGGCCTGGCCGCCCTGCTCGCCGCGGGAACGCGGCACCCGGCACCCGGGCCGGCCACCAGCCACTGATGATCTTTCGCGGGGTGCCGGCAGTGTTCTGGCGAGCCTCGCCACTACAGACCCAGTTCGCGCGCGATCAGCATCTTCTGGACCTCGCTGGTGCCCTCGCCGATCTCCAGGATCTTGGCGTCCCGCCAGTGCCGGGCGACCGGGTATTCGTTCATGAACCCGTAGCCGCCGTGGATCTGCGTGGCCTCGCGGGCATTCGTCACCGCCGCCTCCGAGGAGAACAGCTTCGCCATCGCCGCCTCCTTCTTGACGGGCAGGCCGGCGAGCATCCGGGAAGCCGCGTCGTAGTAGGCGGCACGGGCCACGTACGTCCGCACCTCCATCTCGGCAATCTTGAAGGCGATTGCCTGGTTGCGGCCGATCGGCGCGCCGAATGCCTCCCGCTGCTTCGGAGTCGAAATGAAATAACTTGCGCGTTTCGAACCCTCCACAGGCCTGTGACCTGCGATGATGCTCTCGATCGCGTATTTGTTACTTCATTACGTCCCCTTCGCGTATTTCACGCTCTCGTCCACGCAGGCCTGCGCCAGCCCGACGGCCAGCGCGGAAATCGCGATCCGGCCCTCGTCCAGGATCTGCAGGAAATTCGCATAGCCGCGGCCGCGCGCACCGAGCAGATTCTCCGCAGGAACCCGCACGTCGTCGAAGGCCAGCGGGTGGGTGTCGGAGGCATGCCAGCCGACCTTCGAGTAGGCCGGGCCGGCGGTGAAGCCGGAGGTGGGCACCGGCACCAGGATGGACGAGATCTCCTTGCGCCCGGCCGGGGTCCGCCCAGCGACAGCGGTGACGGTGACGAGCCGGGTGATGTCGGTACCCGAGTTGGTGATGAAGGCCTTCGAGCCGTTGATGACCCAGTCGCCGCCGTCGAGCCGGGCGGTGGTGCGGGTGCCGCCAGCGTCGCTGCCCGCCTCTGGTTCGGTCAGCCCGAACGCGGCCAACGCCCGCCCGCTGGCGAGCAACGGCAGCCACTCCTCCCGCTGTGCCGGCGTGCCGAACCGGTAGATCGGCATCGCGCCGAGGCCAACCCCGGCCTCCAGCGTGATCGCCACCGACGAGTCGGCCCGGGCCAGTTCCTCGATGGCCAGGCAGAGGGCGAAGAAGTCGGCGCCCTGCCCGCCGTACTCCGCCGGGAACGGCAGACCGAACAGGCCCATGTCGGCCATCTGCGCGACGACCTCGTACGGGAACGTCTTCTCCTCGTCGTGCCGCGCCGCCGCGGCGGCGACCACCTCGCGGGCGAACGCCTCCACGGTCTTGCGCAGGGCTTCC
>NZ_CDWRCM010000090.1:4370-16993 GCF_977927585.1 Frankia sp. CcWB2
TCGCTGAGCCGGGTGTCAGGCATCGCTGTCCTCCCCGTCGTGGAAGCGGCACCCGCTACCAGGGCACTCAGGGCTACCAGGGCACTCAGGTCAGGATCCGGCGGCGGCGGGCCTCCGAGACCGATTCCCCGCGCCGAGCGACCCCGAGCTTGGTGTAGATGCTCTTGAGATACCACTTGACGGTGTTGATGGTCAGGCCGAGGTTACGCGCGATTTCCTTGTTCGACAGTCCGCGGTCCAGCAGACGGAGGATGTCGATCTCGCGGACGTTGAGCGATTCTTCGGGAGCGGGGTTCCGCTCGGCCGGGCGGTCGATGATGGGGATCGCCGCCCGTTCCGCGTCCGCGTGGGCCGTGGCGAGCAGCTTGGACAGGTAGTCGGAGGGCACAGTGGGCAACTCCGCCGGCCACCGGCGGCACCGGCTCGCGTCCCGCAACTCGCCAATGATCTTCAGGAGTTCCGGTCCGGCGTCGGTAATGGTGCGCACCAGACCGCGGCGGGCCCCGGCGACGACGGCGGGCACGAGGGTGCGCAGCGCGGTGTCGGTGTCGCCGGTCAGCGAGTGCACCACCGCGAGGTCGATACGCGCGGCCGTTTCGGCGTACCGCCAGGCCACGGAGCTGCTCTCCTGGTGCATCTGGGACAGCAGCCGCAGGGCACCGTCGTAGTCGGCCTGGGCGGCCATGACCCGCGCGCGCATCGCGAGCTGGTAGTGGCGGGTGGCCATCGCGATGCCGTCGCCGCCGCGGGCGACGTCGTCGCCGTGGCGGGCGAGCACGTTCTGGGCGCGCCCGAGGTCCCCCCGGGCCAGGTGCAGCCGCAGGCGTTCGTGGTCGACGGCGGCCGACAATCGAGGCAGGACGAGCTGGCTCGCCGCCTCGCTGCCCTCGTCGAGCAGGTGCCAGACGTCCTCGATCTCACCGCGCAGGGTCTTGATGCGGGCCAGCGTGGAGTAGGTGGCGATCATAAGATCGGCGACGCCGCTTTCGGCACCGAGCTCGTGGCACTCCTCCAGCAGCCGCTCGGCGGCATCGGTGTCGCCCCGCTCGTAGTACAGCCGGCCCAGCAGCGCGCCGGCCAGCCGGGCGGCGTGCGAACGCGGCCCGGCGGCTTCGCGGGCGAGGGCCACGGCTTCCCGGTACAGACGTTCGGCGGCCACCAGGTCAAGCTGGGCGAACGCCGCGAGCCCGGCGAAGCAGCGCCCGTACACGCCGGCGAAAGGCCCGCGGGTGGTGTCGTGGAAGGCGTTGGCCCACCGCTGCCGCGCCTGCGCGGTGTCGTAGGCGAAGGTGTGGATGTCGACGAAGGTCCGGATGTTGGACGACACCGCGACCAGCCACGGCCGGTAGCCGGAGTTCTTCACAATGTAGGGGGCGACCAGGTCAGCAGCGCGGTCGATCCGGTCACCGTAGACGTCGATGCAGGCCTGGACGACATCGGCCTCGCCGAGGATGTCCTTACCGGTGTCGCTGGTGTCATCGGGTGCCAGGGCGGCACGCACGTGGTCGAGCGCGACCTGCGCGGGCTGCGCCCGTTGCAGCAGACAGTTGGCCCAGGCGATCGCGATCTGCAGCCGCGGCCGGCCGGGCAGCAGCGCCGGCGGCAGCTTGTTGACCAGGCCGAGCAGGGTGGCCATTCGGCTGTGCTCCACCAGGTGCATGGCCCGCCGCTCCACCAGATCCACCGCCCCGGCGTCGTTACCGGCAGCCAGGGCATGGGTGACCGCCTCACCGAGCAGACCATGATCAGCAAACCAGGCCGACGCGGTCCGGTGCAGGGTCACCACCCGATCCGCATGATCACGCTCCAGGCGGCGGCGCAGATAACCCGCGAACAGATGGTGATAGCGAAACCATTCCCGGTTATCGTCGAGCGGCCGCAGGAACAGGTCCCGCCGTTCCAGCTCCTCCAACAGCGCCTGCCCCGCCGCTGCCCACTCACCGCCGCCGCCAGATCACCGCAGAGCCGATCACAGACGGAAGTCGTGAGCAGGAAGTCGAGCAGATCCGCGGGCAGCGCATCGAGCACGTTCTCGGCGAGATAGTCACCCAGGGAGTGATGCCGCCCGGAGAAACCGCGGATCAACGCCGACGGGTCGGCGCTGTCACGCGGCGACCCAGCCGTCGGTACTCGACCACAGCCGATGCACGTCCGTGCTGTCGAGATCCAACGCGTTGAGCTCGAGCAGGAAGGCCGCGGACTCCCGATGGTCGAACCGCAGCT
Source organism: Frankia sp. CcWB2 (assembly GCF_977927585.1). Taxonomy (NCBI): domain Bacteria; kingdom Bacillati; phylum Actinomycetota; class Actinomycetes; order Frankiales; family Frankiaceae; genus Frankia; species Frankia sp. CcWB2. The sequence goes on from NZ_CDWRCM010000090.1 coordinate 6,594, forward strand.
GCGTGGCGTCGATCTCCGTCACCTGGTTACGCACCTTCAGCCGGCCCACGGCCGGCGACCGGGTCCGGCTGGTGACGATCAGATGCAGGTTGGCCGGACCCACCTCCAGCAGGAACTCCAACGCGGCAACGGCCTGCGGGGCATCGATGAGATGCCAGTCGTCGAGCACGACCGCCAACGGCCGCCGATGCTCGGCAACCTGATTGACCAGCTCGGTGAGCACATACCGCTGCGCGTCGTCGGAATGCCCCTCCAGCACCTCGACCAGGTCACCGGCCAGGGTCGGTTCGACCCGGCGCACCGCCTCGATGAGATGGCTGAGGAACCACACCGCGTCGTTGTCGTCCCGATCGAGACTCAGCCATGCCACCGGCACCCCCTCGGCGCGCAGCACCCGCTGCCACTGCACCGCCAGCGTGGTCTTCCCGAACCCGGCCGGCGCGTGGATCAAAGCCAGCCGCCGGGCCCGGCCGTCCCGCAACACGTCGAGGAGCCGGTCCCGGCCGACCAGCTGGGTGTCATAGGTGGGTGCCTGAAACTTCGTGGACACGGCCAGCGTGGGACGTGCCTTGGTGTCCATCCAGCTCGCCTCGCTTCCGAGGGCTCCCCGCCCGGCTCCCCTGCCACGCGTTCGTGACGATACTCACAGGCCCTCGAGCTGATTTTCGCACTGGCCGCCCAGGCCGCAATACTTTGGGCGTCACCAACCGGGCCAGCCGGCCCGCAGCGCCTTCTTGTCCAGCTTGCCGTACACGGTGGTCGGCAAGGCCTCGACGACCCGCACGGCCTTGGGCTGCTTGTACCGGGCAAGCTCCACCCGGCAGTGCGCCAGCAGCTTGGCCTCGTCGAACGCACCGGTATCGTCGGGCACGACGAACGCCACGACCGCCTCACCCCAGTCCGGATGCGGCACCCCGACGACCGCGACCTGCCCAACCCCCGGACAGGCCGCCGCCGCGTTCTCCACCTCCGTGCTGTACACGTTCATCCCACCGGTGATGATCATATCGTTCTTGCGGTCCAGCAGATAGACGTACCCCTCGGCATCCATCCGCCCGATATCCCCGGTGTGCAACCACCCGTCCCGCAACGCCTTGGCGGTCTGCTCGGGCCGGCCCCGATACCCCACCATCGTGTACGGCGTGGCGGCGACGATCTCCCCGACCTGACCGCGGGGCAGCTCCCGGCCAGCCTCGTCGACCACCTTGACCGCGGCCATGACGACCGGCTGACCACAACTGGCCAGCCGATGCTCCCCGTCAGGATCAAGACGATGATCCTCACGGCGAAGACGGGTGATGAAGTTCGGCGCCTCCGACTGCCCGTACAGCTGCATGAACACCGGGCCGAGCACCTCCAGGCCCTGCTCCAGCCGCTCCCGGGTGATCGGCGCGGCACCGTACAGGATGGTCCGCAGCGAGCTGAGATCCAACGCGCGGCCCGCCGCCCGGTCGAGCACCCGGTAGATCATGGTAGGCACCATGAACGTGAAGGTCACCCGGTCGGCGGTGATCCGCTCAAGCACCAGCTCCGGGTCGAACCTGGTCTCCAGGAAGTGCCGGGCTCCCTTGAGCATCCCGGCCTGCAGCAGGAAACCCGCGCTGTGCGGCAGCGGCGACATCACCAGCAGCACCTCGTCGTCGAGCAGCCCCATCTCCATCACATGCGAGAACAGATTGAGCGCGAGATTCCGCTGGGTGTGCATCACCCCCTTGGGCAGACCGGTCGTACCCCCGGTATAGACGATCAACCCCGGATCGGTGGGTGCCGGGGCGACCTCCGGCACAGTGGTCGGCTGCCCGGCCAGCGCGTCGCGCCACGCCACCACCCCGCCCGGGCAGTCGTCCGGGTCGGCGACGGCGATGACCGTCTCCAACAGGGGCGGCGCGGGGTGCAGCGCCGCCGGGAGCATCCCCGCATCGGCGAGGACGACCCGGGCCTCACTGTCCCGCAGGATGTAGTCGATCTCGCTGGCCGACAGCATGTCGTTGAGCGCCACCTTGACCGCACCACACCGCAGGATCGCCTGATCAGCGACGATGTACTCGGGCCGGTTGGACATCATCAACGCCACCGACACCCCCGGCCCCACCCCCGCCGCGCGCAGCCGGTGCGTGAGCTGGTTCGCCGCGGCCACGATCTCGCCGTACCCGTAGGTCCGCCCCTGGTAGTGCAGGGCGGGACGCGCACCGAACCGGTCCAACGCGTCGACGAACACCGCTTTCAGGGTCAGGTCACTTTTCCCGGTGAGATCACTCATCGCACACGCTCCAGGACACTCGCATAGTTGGCGACCGCCAGGCCACCCATGTTGAACACCCCGGTGACGGTGGCCCCGGGGATCTGCATCGCCCCGGCGTTACCGGTGAGCTGCAGGACCGCCATCACATGCTGGAGACGGCCAACCGGGGTATGACCCCAGCCCACGATCTCCACGTCGTCCACGCCGAATCCCTTCAGTGCCGGCCGGCGGCCAGGGCGGTGAGCCTGGTCAGCACGATTTCCGGGGAGGCCTCGGTGGGGATCTCACCGAACCGGAACCCACGCTTGGCGGCGGCGTCGACCAGCCGGGCGGCCTCGCTCGTATCGTTCCACACCTCCGCTGGCAGTCCCCCGCCGTAGCGCCGGTCGTCGGGCAGGACGTCGGCTGGCAGGTGCGGCAGGAGCAGCAGGTCACCGGGCAGCTTGGGGTCGAGCTGGTCGGGGCCGGTCACGCCGTTCAGTCGGACCGCGGTGATCCAGCCGTAGTGCCCGGCCGCGGCCAGCAGACTCGACCAGGCGTCGGTCTCGTCCTCATCCGGCCCGCCCGCCGTGTCACAGGTGATCTGCAGCCCCCGGACCGGCCGGTCCGCCACCGAGCGGATCACCTCCAGCAGGCCGGTCGCGACGTCGTCGAGCGCGTCGAAGTCGACCTCCGCACCGGGCGCGAGCAGCCTGCGCGGTGACGGGCAGTCCAGCACCAGGTCGACACGATCGCCGAACTGGTGCAGCAGCGCGTCGAGAGTGTCGGCCAGCACGCGGCGCGGCGCCGGCAGCTCCAACGCCGTACAGACGGCAGCGGCCTCGCTACCACCGGCGAGGTAGCGGGAGAACGGACCTGAGACGTTGACACCGTACACATCGGACCGCAGGAACCGGTGTGCCTGTGCACTCGCCGCGACCAGCGTGGCCGGGTCGTCATACCATCGCTCGGGGCGCCGGCGAAGACCCTCCACACGTACCGGTCGCAGTCCAGCCAGGTCAGGGTGTCACGCCTGGCGTGGATCCAGTCGTCCGCAGCGTTCATCGTTCTCCCGCCGTCCTCATCAGTCCCGCAGCATCAGGATCGGTCCCGCAGCATCAGGCCCGCGCCGTCAGCCCTGCACCGTCAGCCCTGCAGCTCCGCCAGCTTGGCCTCCAGCTGCGCGATCCGCACGTCCTTCGGGTCGGGCATCATCACCGGCACGATCGCGTCCGCGGGGCAGGTGTCCTGCGGAGTGCCGCGGAACAGCACCTGCGGATCGCCCCAGGAGCCGAAGAACGGCACGTCGGCCGGAGGCGTCTCGGTCTCCCACTCCTGGACGAACTCCGCGTACGGCTTACCCCGCCGCAGCCGAGCCGCCCGCTCGGCCTCCCGGGCCGCCGTGGTGCCCTCGGCGTCCACCGCGGCGGTGTCGGGGTTGAGCACCACGTGGTAGATGTCGCGGACGGTGTCCATGGACACCAGGCCGTCGCGGTAGTCGGAAGCCACCAGCTCGGGATCGCGTTCGAGCACGTCCCCGTAGCCACCGCCGGTGCCCTGGGTGAGCATGTACAGCTCGCCGCGCTCGGCGAGCTCGAACTGCATGCCCATGTGATGCGTCGAGTAGGTCGCGTCCGGGAACGGGCGCTCGTTCATCAGTTCCTCGACGGTGTAGCGCAGCAGTTCGCGCTGGTTGTCCATCACCTTGAAGATGTCGACATTCTTGATCTTGCACAGCGGGTAGGTGCCGGGGCCGTAGCCGCCGAAGATGCCGTGCGAGCTGGGGAACTTCGAGCCGATGCTGCACGCCATGAAGCCCCACATGGCGCTGTCCTTGACGGTGGCGATCTGCTGGTGGCCCTGGCCGCCGCGGAACTTGCCGAAGCCCTGGTTGTCCCGCATCACCCTGTTCGGCACTATCTTGAGAATCGGGACTTCTTCCTCGATGAGCTCCTGCTCCCCGATGTCGGCCATGGGCGCGAAGATCGGGGCGACCGCGTGCTCGCCGTCCCGGTTGGACCGCGCGGCCCCGCCCATGCCGTTGAGGTCGGCACACACGTTGCCCACCAGCTCGCCGTGCTGGGTGACGCCACCGTAGATGAACGTGACGATCATGTTGAACCAGCCGGCGATGACGTCCGTAGAGCGTTCACCCGCACTGTAGAGGAGCTTCGGCGTCGCCAGCTGGGCCGCGGTAAAGGAGGGGAAGAACGTCATCATGCTCTGCGCGTTCGGCGCCTCCGGCGAACAGTTCAGCGCCGACCGCGGGTCGGTGAGAACGGTCATCGGCTCGAACACCGCCTGGTTTCGCGGCAGGTCCGGCCACACGAAGGTCAGGAACTCCTGGGCCAGCATGCCCTTCATCGACGAGAGGATCGTGTTGTTGGCTCGGTTCAGGAATTCCGGCGACGAGCCCCGGAAGTCCAGGATCAGCTCGTCGTCCTTCTTGGTCATCGCCAGTCTGATCTTGAGCAGACAGTTCTCGCGCAGCGTCCCGTCCGCGAAGACGTTCTGCCGCACGGTGCCCTCCGGCCACGACCTCAGCCGGCGGCGGACCTCGTCGGCGGTGTCGGTCAGGGTGCGCCGCAACGTGGCGATGACCGCGTCGACACCGTACTCGGCGATGGTGTCGTGGATCCGGTCCCTTGTCCGCATCGCCGCGTACAGCTTGGCCTTCATGCCCTCCAGCTGCAGCTTCGGCTCGCGCACCGAGTTCTGCAGGAAGGTCATGAGGTCACGGCGGAACGTGTAGTTCTCACCGACCTTGATCGGCGAGATCTTCAATCCCTCGTCGAACGGGGATTCCGCCGCCGAGGGCATACCACCGGGTTCGGTGGCGCCGTTCTCCCCCTCGTGGCAGACCGCGCCGGCGAAGCAGATCAGCTGCCCCTCGTGGAAAACCGGGATGAGGATGCTCTGGTCGGTGTTGTGGACGTTGCCGTAGCGGGCGTCGTTGTGCATGAAGACATCGCCCTCACGGACCCCGACCGTCGGCTCATCCACCCAGTACTTGACAATGAACTTGACCGGGTGCTGCGTGAGCACCGAGAACAGCAGCACACCACCCATGCTGGACAGGGCGAGGTCGCCCGAGGCCGTCCACACCCCGGAGATCAGGTCACCCCACTTCGCGCCCGGCGCCGCGCCCATCTGCTCGACCATGTCGAAGGACTCGTTACACGCGGTCTGCAGCTTGTGCCGCACCAGGTTGATCTGCTCGGGATCGGTGAACCGCGCGAGCGCCTCCGTTTCGCGGGGCGACTCCGGGGCGAGATGGTGGCTTTGCATGATCTCGGGGTCGGGCCCGAGGAACAGGACGTTTTCTTCGAGGAACTTCTCGACGAGCGACTTGCCGTCAGCGTGGTCGGGCTGGCTCATGAATCTACACCTTCTGGTAAGACGTGCCTGGCGGGCGAGGGCGAGCGGCTTCCCAGGCCCGGCACAGGCTACACGAAACGGACGAGGGGTTGATGACGCCGACTTTGCTGGTTTCCATCAGCCCGACAACGCGTTCTGCTCAGTACAAGAACTTTCCATCAATACGCGCTAGCCGGCCAGCTACGCCATCGGGATGAAACCTCCTGAGCGGGGAGCCCGCTCAGATGGTCCGAACGAGCACCGCGGAGCCGGTGCGGCCGATGGTCAGCTGCCATCCGGGTTCGGCGAGGTAGGTCGTGCTCGGGGTTTCGATCAGGGCGGGGCCCTCGATGACGTGGCCTTCTTCGAGGTCGGCGAAGTCGTAAACGGCGGTCTTGACCGCGCCGTCGATGCCCGGGTAGTGGCATTCCCGCCACCGGGCGGAGTTCGACGCGGGGCGCGGCTCGGCCTGGGTGGGCTGCAGGTCGAACTTGTCGCGTTCGACGTAGCTGACCACGCGGATGACGTTGATGCGCACACCGGCCTCGGGTGCCTGGCTGCCTTCGCCGTACCGCTTGGCGTAGATGCTGCTGAACAGGTCCAGCAGTTTGATCACGTCGCGGTGTGAGGTGAGCCGGTCGAACGGCGACACGACCCCGATCTGGGCGAGCTGGTTGCCGTAGCGCATGTCCAGCTCCACCCGCGAGCGGATGTTGGCGGGGTCGGCGCCCTGGCGGAGGAGGTCGTCGCGGCCCTTCGCGGCGAGTTCCGTCACCGTGTCGTTGAAGATCTGGAAGTCGTCCAACATCTTGCGGGTGGTGGCGTCGTAGACCATCAGGTACAGCGAGTACTCGTGGATGTGCAGCTGGTTCATATTGCCGGCGCCCAGCGCGGAGAACACCGAGCTGAACGGCGGGATCAGCACATTCTGGATACCCAGCGTGTTGGCGTATCCGCAGGCATGCAGCGGACCACCGCCGCCGTAGCTGAGCGCGACGAAGTTCTTCGGGTTATAGCCCTTGACCGCGACCTCCTTGAAGATCGCGTTGGCCATGTTGCTGTCCACCTTGCGCTTGATCGCCTTCGCCGCCTCGATCAGGCTCAGTCCGGTGGGCTTGCAGATGTGCTCCTCGATGGCCCGCTGCGCCCGGCGCAGGCTGAGCTTGATCGTGCCACCGGCGTAGTTGTCCGCGTCGAGGTAGCCCAGCACCAGGTTCGCGTCCGTGGTGGTCGGGAACCGCCCGCCCCGGCCGTAGCAGGCCGGGCCCGGGTCAGAACCGGCGCTTTCCGGGCCGACCTCGATGGCCTCCCACAGGCGGTCGTAGCGGGCGATGGAGCCACCGCCGGCGCCGAGGGTGTGCAGGTAGGTCATCGGGGTGGAGACGAGCCAGCGGTCGATGACCGGGTTGAAGCCGTAGAACTTCACCCCGTCGGAGGTGACCAGGCCGATATCGAAGCTGGTGCCGCCCATGTCGGTGGCGATGACGTTGGGCTGGTGGTAGGTCTTCGACAGGTAGTTGGTGGCCTCCAGGCCGGCGACCGGTCCGGAGTGGATGGTCTGCAGCGAGGAGGTCGAGTTCAGCTGGGCCATGCCGCTGGTGTTGTGCACCAGCAGCATCGGCTTGGTGTAGCCGTTGCGGCGCAGCTCGATCTCCAGCGACGCCAGCCCGTGGTACATCTGGCTGTGCAGGTAGGCGTCGATGACCGCCGACATGGTCCGGGCGTACTCACCCTTGCGGCCGGTCACCCGGTGCGACAGCACGATCGGGATCGCCCCCAGCATGTGCGTGGGGTACTCCTCGAGGATGATCCGCTCGACTTCCTTCTCGTGGGCCGGGTTGATCACCGCGTTGACCAGCGCGACCACGAACGCCTGCGCGCCCTCGTCCACCAGCTTGCGCACCTGGCGGCGCACGTCGTCCTCGTCGATGGACAGCACCGCCGTGCCGCCGTAGTCGATGCGTTCCTGCACTCCGGCGATCCGGGTCACCGGCACCAGCGACACCGGCCGGTCCGCGGCGGGCAGGTCGGACTGCTGGGCCTCGGTCAGCCCATCGCCGTAGCCACGGGCCCGCATCAGCGGCACGGTCGATTCGAAACCGGCGGTGGTGAGGATGCCGACCGCCGGACCGCTGCGTTCGATGAGCGCGTTCGTCCCGAGGGTCGTGGCGTAACGCACCGCGTCGACGGTCGAAAGCACCGTCTGCACATCCAGGCCGGCCTGGGCGCTGGCCTTTGCCAGGGCATCCATGAACCCGGAGGCGAGGTTGTGGTGCGTGGTCAGCGACTTCGCCTCGATGTAGGCGTCGTCGTAGACAAGAAAGCAGTCGGTGAACGTACCACCGATGTCAACGCTTACCTGCCGCATGTCCCTAGCCCTCCACATCGCTGAGGTGACGACGCTTCAACGCGTCGATATCGAGTTCGAGGTCGTGTGTCAACGGATGACCAGGCGGCAGGTACTCGTTCTCCACCTGCGTCCCGCAACCCGGGCAGTAGAACTCGACGATCCGGCACCAGGCCGGGTCGGGGGCGTAGGTGAACTCGTAGCTCTCGTCCAGGATCGGCCGGTGAATCTCCCGCGGGTCACGGTTGTAGACCAGCAGCCCGGTCTTGGGGGACGTAATGAAGTAACAAATACGTGATCGAGAGCATCATCGCAGGTCACAGGCCTGTGGAGGGTTCGAAACGCGCAAGTTATTTCATTTCGACTCCTTGTAGTTCTCGCGGGCGTTCGCGATGTCCTGTCCGCACACCCGGCAGGTCCATCGCTCGGTCGCCAGATTAATCGCGAGATACTCGGTGATGTTCACGGTGGACTGCTGCTCGCTCACTGCTGGGCCTCCAGGATCAGGTCAGAGTTGCTGCTCACCCGGAACCCCCACCCGGGCTCGATCAGACAGGTCAGATAGTCACCCGCGACCAGCGCCGGCCCCGCGGCTCCCTGCCCCGGCCCCAGATTCTCCGGACGGTAGACCGCAATCTCCTGCTCGTTACCGTCAGCGAAATGGATACGACGCGATCCGTCCGCGGCCGCCGGCTGCACCGTGGCGTGTTCGTCGGCCACGAGCTCGAAGGTCGGCAGCGGATACCAGGCCCGCACCACCAGCTGATCGGCCTGCCCGGGAGACGACCCGTCGGTCCACGTCTCGTCCCGCAACACGCCGTCGACGATGAATCGACCGCGGGTCTCGACAGTGCATTCGTCGATGGACACGCCTTCACCGAACATGTCACGCCGCGCGCGGGTCAGCAGATCGTCCCGGGCCGCCTTCACCTCGACGTCGACGCCCGGCATCGGCACGCTGTACTCGTGCGCCAACCCGCTGAAACCGATACCGAACGCGCTGAACACCGCCGACAGATGCGGCACGATCACCCGCGCGATCCCCGCCGCCCGCGCGATCCCCGAGGCAAGCACCGGACCGGCGCCACCGAAGGCCAGCAGCGTGGCCTCACCCGGCTCACGACCCGCCGCGGAGATCATCTCCTTGACCGCGGCCCCCGCCTGCTCCTCGAACACCCGCAACACCGCGAGCGCCGCGGCCTGCGCCGACAACGACAGCGGCTCCCCAACATGGGTCAGCAACGCCCGCTCCGCCCGGGCCGGGTCCAACTTCAGATCCCCACCCAGATAGTTGTCCGGGTCCAACACCCCGGCAAGCAGCAGGGCATCGGTCACCGTCGCATCGGTGCCACCACGGCCGAAAGACGCCGGGCCGGGCGCGGCACCCACACTGCGCGGACCGATCTGAATCTGACCGTCGACGACCTGGACTACCGAACTGCCACCCAGCCCGACACTGCTCAGGTCCGGAATCGGCAGCGAGGTCTGCGCCGAATCGACCCGGCCGTGCGCGTGCACCGTCAGGGCCTTGTCCACCACGACCGACACGTCGGTCGTGGTGCCACCCACGTCCACCCCGACCAGCACGTCCGCGTCATAGAGCGAGGCGTAGGCGACGCTGCCCTCCAGCCCACCCCGCGGCCCGGAACCCCACGTCTTCAACGCCGTGGTCTTGGCCACCCGGGCCGAGTCCCCGTCATTCCGGAAGATCAGCAGCGGGCGGGCCAGCCCGTTCTCCCGGCACGCCTTCTCCGCGCCGTAGAGGAAGTGCTCCATCCCCGGGTGCAGGTAGGAGTTCAGCACCGCGGTCAGCACCCGCCGCGCGTCGTCGACGTCGTGCACAAGCTCATGCGACAGGGTGAACGGGACCGCGCCCAGCAGATGCCGCGGGTACCGCTCCAACAACAGATTCTTGATCGCCCGCTCCGCCGCCGCGCTCCGCAGCGCAATCACGATCCGCGAGGTACTCGTCGCCAACAGTTCGTTGATCGCCGTCGTGAACTCCGCCAAGCCCACCGACCCGTCGGCGCCCACCGCGATCCCGACCGGGGGATGCGGCACCAGGGCCTGCCACAGCGAGGCGTCGACCAGCCTCACAATGCCATAGACATCTTCCTCCGCACCGCTGTCGACCAGCAGGGCGACCGGTGCGCCCTTCCGCTCGACCACGGCGTTCGTACCCGACGTCGTCGAATAGCGCAGATACTCCGTCTCGCGCAACAGACGAGCGGTGTCCTCCTCGCCATACAGCCGGTCGGACACCGTCCGCAGCCCATCGACGAAACACTGCGTTAAATCGTGCGGGGTCGTCGGCGTCTTCGCATGCACGATGCGTTCACCGTCCGTCACACACACATCGGTGAACGTGCCACCGTTGTCGATATTGACCAGGATTCCCAGTAAACATTCACGTAGATTCGTGATCTTGCGGTGAGTGGTTGGTGTTGGAGCTGGGTGTGGATGTTGTTCGCCGTT
>NZ_CDWRCM010000091.1:0-1239 GCF_977927585.1 Frankia sp. CcWB2
CTCCATAGCTGCAGGGATACTATTCTCGAATGTTCCCGCCAGTGCGCCGAAATCCGCGCGAGACGACCGCCCCAGCTGTCGGCCCCACGACCGATCCGCGCGCCTGGCCGTTCCATCATGAGGCCGCCGGGACGCTCGGCCCAACACCACACCGTCATTGTGCCGGGAGGTCGACATGCCTTTGGTGACCCTGGAAGGCGTCGGGAAGTCGTTCGGCGACAACCGGGTCCTAGCCGACGTCGACCTGTCCGTCGAGGCGGGCGAGGTCGTCATCATCATCGGGCCCTCGGGGTCGGGGAAGTCGACCCTGTGCCGCTGCATCAACCGATTGGAAACGATCGACGAGGGCCGGATCCTCTTCGAGGGCCGTCCCCTGCCCACGGAGAGCCATGAGCTCGCCCGGATGCGGTCACGGGTCGGAATGGTATTCCAATCGTTCAACCTCTTCGCGCACAAGACGGTGCTCGAGAACGTCGCCCTGGGACCGGTCAAGGTCCTGGGGCACAACCGCCTGCAGGCCCGCGCCCGGGCCCAGGAACTACTGGAACGCGTGGGGATCGCCGACAAGGCGGACCGGTTGCCCCGCCAGCTCTCCGGCGGCCAGCAGCAGCGCGCCGCCATCGCCAGGGCGCTGGCGATGGATCCCGTGCTCATGCTCTTCGACGAACCGACCTCGGCGCTCGACCCAGAGATGATCTCCGAGGTGCTGAACGTGATGAGGTCGCTGGCCACCAGCGGCATGACCATGATCGTCGTCACCCACGAAATGGGATTCGCGCGTTCCGCCGCGGACCGGGTGGCCTTCATGGCGGACGGCCGCATCCTCGAGATCGCCCCGCCGGAGAGTTTCTTCGCCGCGCCGCGGACCGAACGCGCCCGGGACTTCCTGGCCCGGGTCCTGCAGCACTGACCTCCACCGACCCGGCCCAACCGGGCCCGACCCGGTCGCACCCGCCGCCCGCCGCGCCGCCGGCACCCGGAGGCACCCGGAGGCACGTACCACCGGAGGGACGCAGTTCCTCAGGGGGACACACACCACCCGACGCCAGATCACCTGCTCCGGACCCGCGGTCCGGACCACTGCGAGAGGATCGGTCATGCGTACATCGTTCAGCCGGACGCGGCGCCCCGCCGCCGGGCATCTCAACGGGAGCTCAGGCGGGTTGTCACGCGGACGCAGCCGCCACAGGCGCGGCGGCGCGCTCCTCGCCGGCGTGACGCTGCTCGCCGCCCTCGGGC
>NZ_CDWRCM010000091.1:1520-6341 GCF_977927585.1 Frankia sp. CcWB2
CCTGTGGGAGCGGCGGCGACGACGCCTCGGCACCCACCGCCTCGGTGACCTTCACCGCCGGCACCACCATGGCCCGGCTGCACGACGCTGGAAAGATCATCATCGGGACGAAGTTCGACCAGAACCTGTTCGGGCTGAAGAACCTCAGCGGCCAGCCCGAGGGCTTCGACGTCGAGATCTCGAAGATCGTCACGGATGCCCTGGGCATCCCACGCGACAAGGTCTCCTACGTGGAGACCATGTCGGCCAACCGTGAACCCTTCATCCAGCAGGGTCGGGTCGACCTCGTGGTGGCCACCTACACAATCAACGACAAACGGAAGAAGGTCGTCGACTTCGCGGGGCCGTACTACGTCTCCGGCCAGTCCATCATGGTCGCGAAGAACAACACCGACATCACCGGCAAGGACACCCTTGCCGGCAAGAAGGTGTGCTCGGTCAGCGGATCCACGCCGGCCGAGAACATCCGCCGGGTGGCGCCCACCGCCCAGCTCGTGCTGTTCGATGTGTACAGCAAGTGCGCCGACGCGTTGAAGAACGGTCAGGTCGACGCGGTCACCACGGACAAGGGCATCCTGCTGGGTCTCGTCGACAAGGACCCCGACGCCTTCAAGGTGGTGGGTGACACCTTCACGAAGGAGCCCTACGGCATCGGCCTCAAGAAGGGTGACGACGCGTTCCGGAACTTCATCAACGACACGCTCGAGGCCGCTTACAAGGACGGGCGCTGGGAGAAGGCGTACACCTCGACCCTCGGCAAGGTGGAGCCGACCGTGCCCACTCCCCCGGCTGCCGACCGATACACGTCCTGATCCGCCAATCATCGCTCGGGGCACGACCGGTCGGCCTCACCCGGGCCGACCGGTCGTCCACCCGCCACCGCCTGAGGGAGGACAGCGATCGACGCCGTCATCGATAACCTCGGCATCTTCGCCGAGGGCTTCCGCCGGACGGTCGGGCTAAGCCTGTTCGCGTCCGTGGCGGCGCTGATCCTCGGTACCGTCCTCGCAGCGATGCGGGTCTCCCCCGTGCCCCCGCTGCGCTGGACCGGCACCGCCTACGTGCAGACGGTCCGCAACACCCCGCTGACCGTCGTGTTCTTCTTCGTGGTGTTCGTCCTGCCGCAGCTGGACATCGTCTTCTCATATTTCACGTTCGCGGTGGTCGCGCTCTCGATTTATCACGCCGCGCTGGTCTGCGAGGCGGTGCGTTCCGGGATCAATGGGGTTGACCTCGGTCAGGCCGAAGCGGCTCGTGCGTTGGGCCTGACCTTCTCCCAGACGCTGCGAATGATCATCCTTCCGCAGGCATTCCGCAACGTGCTGCAACCGCTGGGCAGCGTGGTGAGCGCGCTGATCCGCAACACCTCGATCGCCGCGGCGTTCGGCGTCGAGGAGCTGACCGGCATGGTCCAACGGCTCACGACCGTCAATCCGGATGCGGTGATCGTCGTGCTGCTCGGCGGTGTGGTGGCATACCTGATCCTCACCGCGGTGCTGGCAGCCGGGCTGTCCCTGGCCGAACGACGGGTGGCGAGGGCGCGATGAGCACCGAGATCATCCTGGCCGATCCACCGGGTCCGCGTGGTCGGCGTCGCATCCTGATCGCGAGTGTGGTGGCCGCCGCTGTCCTCGTCGGGCTGGTCACGCTGGCGGTGCTCCGCCTCGCCGACTCCGGCCAGCTCGACGGCAATCGCTGGAGTGTCTTCGTCGATCAACCGGCGCTGCGCACCCTGCTGTGGAACGGGCTGCTCGACACGTTGCGCGCCGCGCTGACCGCGATGCTGTTCGCCTCGGCGGTGGGGACCCTGCTCGCCCTGGCCCGGCTGTCCCAGCGCCGGGCGGTGCGCATCCCGGCCACGCTGCTGGTGGAGCTGTTCCGCAGCCTGCCTGTCCTGATGCTCATCCTGTTCGCCTACCTCGGTCTGCCGACGCTCGGCTGGCGGCTCTCGGCGTTCTGGGCCCTGGTCATCGGGCTGACCGCCTACAACGGGGCGGTGCTCAGCGAGATCTTCCGCGCCGGGATCCAGTCGGTCGACCGGGGGCAGACGGAGGCCGCGGCGGCGGTCGGGCTGCGGCCGGTCCAGATCTTCCGCCTCATCCAGTTTCCCCAGGCGGTCCGGCGGATGAGCCCGACGCTGGTGAGCCAGCTGGTGACGTTGCTCAAGGACACCTCACTGGGCTACGTCATCGCCTACAGCGAGCTGCTGCGATCGGGACGCAGTGCGGTCGAGTACCTGGGCAGCAGGTACGCCCTGCCCATCTACACCGTCATGGCGGTGATGTACATCGTCACCAACGGGCTGCTGTCGCTGTTGGCCCGATGGCTGGACCGTCGCCAGGACCGCCGCCTCGGCGGCCGCATCCCGGCTCAGCGGGCGGTGCCCACCGCACGGGTCTCGCGCACGACGGTCACCCGGATCTGACCCGGATAGGTGAGCTCCTCCTCGATCTGCCTGGCGACGTCCCGGGCGAGCAGATGGGCGGCGAGATCGTCGACCTCCTCGGGCACGACCATGACACGCACCTCCCGGCCGGCCTGCATGGCGAACACCTTGTCGACACCCGGACGGTCACCGGCGATCTGCTCGATGCGCTCGAGCCGTTTCACATACGACTCCAGGCTGTCGCGGCGGGCGCCAGGCCGGCCACCGGAGATCTGGTCAGCGGCCTGGGTCAGCACCGCGCAGATCGAGCGGGGTGCGACCTCGTTGTGATGGGCCTCGATCGCGTGCACGACCTCCTCGTCCTCACCGTAGCGACGGGCCACCTCCGCCCCGATCAACGCATGAGAGCCCTCGATCTCGTGAGTAAGAGCCTTGCCGAGGTCGTGCAGCAGAGCCGCTCGTTTCGCAAGTGGAAGCGGCATGCGCAGCTCGGCGGCCATGATTCCGGCGAGGTGGGCGCTTTCGATCAGGTGCGCGAGCACGTTCTGGCCGTAGCTGGTTCGGTAACGCAACTGGCCCAGCAGATTGACCAGCTCGGGGTGCATCTCGGAAATGCCGGTCTCGAGCAGGGCGTCCTCGCCCGCCCGCACGCACCGCTCGGCCACCTCGAGCTGGGCGCGGGCGTGCTCCTCCTCGATGCGGTGCGGATGGATCCGGCCGTCGGACACCAGAGCCGCCAGCATGATGCGACCGACCTCGCGACGCACCGGATCGAAGCAGCTCAGCAGCACCGCCTCGGGCGTGTCGTCGATGAGCACGTTGACCCCGGTGACGGACTCGAAAGCCCGGATGTTGCGTCCCTCCCGCCCGATGATCCTGCCCTTCATCTCATCGCCGGGAAGATGCAGGACCGTCACGACGGACTCGGTGGTCTGGTCAGACGCGACCCGTTGGATGGCGGTGGTCACGATCCTGCGGGCGCGTTCCTCACCCTCCTCCTCAGCCCGGGCCTCGATCTCGCGGACCATCAGCGCCGCCTCCCGCCGGGCCTCCTGCTCGATGACGGCGATCAGCTCCCCCCTGGCCTGCCCGGCGGTGAGCCCGGCCACCTGCTCCAGCGCGGCATGACGGGCACGTTCGAGGTCGGCCACCTCGGCCGTCCGACGGGCCAGGTCGTTCTCCCGGTCGAGCAGGTCGCGGTCGCGGCCCGCCAGGCGACGACTATGATCGTCGATGCTGGCCATCCGGTCCTCGACGCGCTGTTCCCGAGCGGCTAGCGCAGCCTCCCGGCTCTGCAGTTCCGTCCGCCGGGCCTGCTGCTCACCGTCGAACGCCGCCCGCGCCGCGGCGATCTCGGTCCGGGCGGCCTCCTGCTCGGCGCGGACGGACTCTCTCGCCGCGGCCTGGAGCCGCGAGGTTTCGACTGCCGCCTCGGCGAGCATCCGCTCGCGCAGTAGGGCGACATCCTCCTCGCCGCGTCGCCGGATCTCGGCGGCATCCCGCTCAGCCCGCGCCAACCGTTCCGCCGCCTCCCGTTCGGCTCGGGCCACAATCTGCGCCGCCTCCTCCGCGCTACCACCATGAGCCGCGCGGAGGCCGCCGTCGGAGCGATCGGCGGTCACGGCCGAACCCCCGGTCCGCGCGGCGGTGCCGTCTCGATCGGCGGGTGAGTCGGCGTCCGTCGTGGCCGGAGCGCCGGAACCCTCCCGGACCGTGGGCAGGACGCGGACCGTCGGCTCCTCGTCGAAGTCCGCCGGACTCGTCACGTCCGCTGGACCGGTCACGTCCCCGACGTCCCGGGCGGCCGGGGTTCGGGACACCACCGGAGCGGGGTCGGGTATCTTGTCAACCCGGGTCGCCCGGACCAACCGCGCCACGGCGAGGATCAGAACGCTCAGGACGGCAAGTACGAGTGACGACAGGACGACGAGGACGCCCTCCATCGCTGCTCCCTCCGCTTCCGTCGGACCCGCACAGGCGGGCTGGAGCGGCGAAGGACCCTCGTCTCGGCACGATCACAGCCGTAGAGGGGCAGCACGCGGATTGCGCCATTGCGATATGGAGCCCGGACGGCCTCCCGAACCGGCCAATCCAACGTCGACCGGCCGGCGAGCATACCGTCTTCGGGCACCCACTCGCAGCGGCTGCCTCCGTGTGAAGTTGGACGAGCTATCAAGACCGCGTCGCCGCGGGAGTCCTGTCACCTTTCAAGAAAGACTAGGTCTCGCACAATCCCTGGTCAAGAAATAAGGGCGCATTGACGGCCCAGGCTCAATCTCCCCACCACTCACACCGAGCCGTCGTCTTCGTCGCCATCAACCACCCAGGCCATCCGACCTCCGCCGTCGAGCCCCTGAGCGACTTGCTCGCTCACGACCCGGACCGCCAGTTCGACCGGATAGCCCTTTCGGGTCAGCATGGCGAGGAGCCTTCGG
>NZ_CDWRCM010000091.1:6615-10671 GCF_977927585.1 Frankia sp. CcWB2
GTACGGACCTGCTCGGGCAGGCGGTCCATCGACCGCAGCCGACGAAGGACGAGCTCGCGGGCGGCCTCGACGGTGTCCGGATCCACTCCCCGCTTACGCAGCTCTGTGGCCAAGGCCTGCCTACCCAGCCCACGACGGGCCCGAGCGGAGGAGACGAAGGCGGCGGCGAAGGCCTCATCATCGATCAGACCGACGGCGGCCAACCGGTCGAGGACCACACCGGCAATCTCATCGGTGACCCCTCGTCGCCGCATGGTCGCCGCAAGCTCTGCTCGACTCCTCGCTCTGGTCGCCAACTGATGCAGACAGATCTCCCGCGCGACCGAGATCGGATCCTTCAGCCACGGCTCTTCGTCCGCCGCGACGGCCGTCCGGGCGAACGACGGACCGGCCGCGACATTCCCCGGATCTGCTCCTGCCATCGGCTACAGATCGACCGGGACGGGCGCCACGGCATCGGATTCGAGACTGGGCAGGATGCCGAGCTTCTCCTTGATCTTCTTTTCGATCTCGTTGGCCAGATCGGGGTTGTCCCGCAGAAACGACCGGGCGTTCTCCTTGCCCTGGCCGAGCTGATCGCCGTCGTAGGTGTACCAGGCACCGGACTTACGAATAATGCCGTGCTCGACCCCCATGTCGATCAGGGAACCCTCCCGGCTGATACCGCCTCCGTAGACGATGTCGAATTCGGCGGTCCGGAACGGCGGCGCCACCTTGTTCTTCACCACCTTGACGCGGGTCCGGTTACCCACGGCCTCCGTGCCGTCCTTGAGGGTTTCGATACGACGGACATCGAGGCGCACCGACGCATAGAACTTCAGCGCCTTACCACCAGTCGTGGTCTCCGGGGAGCCGAACATCACCCCGATCTTCTCGCGCAACTGGTTGATGAAGATCGCGGTCGTGCCGGAGTTCGCCAGCGCCGCGGTCATCTTGCGCAGGGCCTGGGACATCAGGCGGGCCTGGAGGCCGACGTGGCTGTCCCCCATCTCACCCTCGATCTCGGCCCTCGGGACCAGCGCGGCCACCGAGTCGATAACGATGATGTCCAGCGCGCCGGACCGGACGAGCATGTCCGCGATCTCCAACGCCTGCTCGCCGGTATCCGGCTGGGAGACCAACAGACCGTCGGTGTCGACGCCGAGCTTTCCCGCGTACTCGGGGTCGAGCGCATGCTCGGCGTCGATGAACGCCGCGATACCACCGGCCGCCTGCGCGTTCGCCACCGCGTGCAGGGCGACGGTCGTCTTCCCGGACGACTCCGGGCCGTAGATCTCAATGATGCGCCCCCGCGGCAGCCCGCCGATGCCGAGCGCGACATCCAGAGCAATCGAACCGGTGGGGATGGCCTGGATCGGCGGCCTGGTGTCGTCCCCCAACCGCATGACCGATCCCTTGCCGAACTGCTTGTCGATCTGCGCCAAGGCGTTATCCAACGCCTTCTCACGGTCGAGTCCTGCCATTGGAGTTACTCCATGCTGAGGTCGTCGAGTCTTGGCCACGAGGATGACGTTAGGCCGTGGGTCCGACAGTTTCGAGGGTCGAGGATGATCTGTGGACAAGTAGCCGCACAGGGACGACTCTAGACGAACATGCGTTCGACGACCCGACGACACACCGGACGGTGGCTCAGCGATCCCGCGCCGGCACATCGAACTCCTCGCACACGGTTCGCCAGACGGTCTTGGCGTCGTCACCACGGGCCAGGGCCACCTCGACCGTCGCGCCACCGAGACCGGACAACACATGATCACGCGCAAACGACTCTGCGTACGCGGAACCGAACCGTGTGTTCATCTTCGCCCAGAACTCGGTCAACCGCACTTCGCCAGTGTGCACCGTCCGGACGGGACGGGACCACCCAAGGGGGTCCTGGTCGGGGATCCCCGCCGGGGGTCCCCGGTTGGGGTTCCCACCGGCGGAACCACGGTCGGGGGGAACCACGGTCGCGGGAACCACGACCGGGTCGAGGCCGGGCCCCACGGCGGGCCCGGCCTGAACCACACCGGCGGAAAGTTGTCGGTCCCTCGACGCAGACTGGTCAACGTGCCCAGCTTCGCTTCCCCCGATCCGCCAGATCCGCTCACGGCGTTCTCCGCCCCGACCCGGAGCTGGTTCGGCGCGGCCTTCACCGCCGCGACCCCCGCCCAGCGGGGCGCGTGGGAGGCGATTCGCACCGGCGGCAACGCGCTGGTCGTCGCACCCACGGGTTCGGGGAAAACGCTGGCCACCTTCCTGTGGTCGCTGGACACGCTGGCCCGCTCGGCGCCGCCGGCCGAGCCCACCCGGCGCTGCCGGGTGCTCTACGTCAGCCCGCTCAAGGCGCTGGCCATCGACGTCGAACGGAACCTGCGGGCGCCGCTCGCGGGGATACGCTCCGCCGCGCAACGGCTCGGTCTACCCCAGCCGGACGTGACCGTGGGTCTGCGGTCGGGCGACACCACCGCCGCCGAACGGCGCGGTTTCGGCGCCCGGCCCCCCGACGTCCTGATCACCACCCCGGAGTCGCTCTTCCTCATCCTCACCAGCGCCGCGCGGGAGTCGCTGCGCGGCGTCCGGACGGTGATCGTCGACGAGGTCCACGCGGTGGCGGGCACCAAGCGTGGCGCCCACCTCGCGCTGAGCCTGGAGCGTCTGGACGCCCTGTTGGACACCCCGGCCCAGCGGATCGGCCTGTCCGCCACGGTGCGGCCGGTCGAGGAGGTCGCCCGCTTCCTGGGCGGAACGGCCCCGGTGGCGGTGGTCCGCCCGCCCGCGGCCAAGACCCTCCAGATCGACGTCGTGGTGCCGGTCGAGGACATGACCCGGCTCGGCGGACAGCTCCTCGACGGGTCCCCGGACGGCTCGGCGGCCTCCGCCCCGCACCGAGCGTCGATCTGGCCGGCGGTCGAGCAGCATGTCCTCGACCTCGTGCTGGCCCATTCCGCCAGCATCGTCTTCGCCAACTCGCGCCGGCTCGCGGAGCGGCTCTGCGCCCGGCTGAACGAGCTGTACGCCGAACGGCTCGCCGCGGCCACCGCCGCGGGCGAATCCGTGGCCGGGGACGGGCCGGGGGAAGCCAGCCGGACGTCACCCGCGGCGTTGATGGGCGCCTCGGGTCAGGGCGGCGGCACGGCGTGGCCGGAGATCGCGCGGGCCCACCACAGCAGCGTGAGCCGGGAGCAACGGGCCGGAATCGAGGAGGATCTCAAGGCTGGCCGGCTGCCCGCGGTCGTCGCGACCTCCAGCCTGGAACTCGGCATCGACATGGGAGCCGTCGACCTGGTCGTGCAGATCGGGTCCCCGCCAAGCGTCGCCGCCGGGATGCAGCGCACCGGCCGCGCGGGCCACCAGGTCGGCGCCACCAGTCGCGGCGTCATCATCCCGAAGCATCGCAGCGACCTGCTCGAATGCGCCATGGTCGCCGAGCGGATGCGCTCGGGGGCGATCGAGCGGCTGCGGTACCCGCGCAACCCCCTCGACGTGCTGGCCCAGCAGATCGTGGCAATGACGGCGATGGAGGACTGGCACGTCGACGAGCTCGGCGCGCTGGTCCGACGCACCGCGACGTTCGCGACGCTGCCGGCCTCCGCCTTCGAGGCGGTCCTGGACATGCTCGCCGGCCGCTACCCCTCCGACGCGTTCGCCGAGCTGCGCCCCCGCATCACCTGGGACCGCGTCACCGGGATCCTCACCGCCCGCCCGGGCGCCCAGCGGCTCGCCGTGACCAGCGGAGGCACCATTCCCGACCGGGGCATGTTCGGCGTCTTCCTCGTCGGGGAGCGATCCAGCCGGGTCGGGGAACTCGACGAGGAGATGGTCTATGAGTCGCGGGTCGGCGACGTGGTGCTCCTCGGCTCATCCAGCTGGCGCATCGAGGAGATCACCGCCGACCGGGTCCTGGTGACGCCGGCTCCGGGACGGCCCGGTCGGCTCCCCTTCTGGCATGGCGACGCCCCAGGCCGACCCGCCGAACTCGGCCGCGCGCTCGGCGCGTTCCTGCGCGAGATCACCAGGTTGCCGGCGCAGGCGGCGGCCGACCGCGTCCGGGCCGCCGGCCTCGACGATCGGGCCACC
>NZ_CDWRCM010000091.1:10975-17521 GCF_977927585.1 Frankia sp. CcWB2
CCAACCTGCTGCGCTACCTCGACGAGCAGAAGGCGGCCGTCTCGATGACGATCGGACGATCGTCGTGGAGCGTTTCCGGGACGAGATCGGCGACTGGCGCCTAACGGTGCACTCCCCGTTCGGTGCTCCGGTGAACGCACCCTGGGCGCTCGCCCTGGGCGCCCGGCTGCGCGAGCGGTACGGGGTCGACGTCCAGATCATGCACACCGACGACGGCATCGTCGCCCGGATCCCGGATGCCGCCGAGCCGCCCGGCGCCGATCTCGCGCTGTTCGAGCCGGACGAGATCGACGCGATCGTGCGGGCGGAGATCGGGAGCAGCGCCCTGTTCGCCAGCCGGTTCCGCGAGTGTGCCGGGCGGGCCCTGCTGCTGCCCCGCCGGACCCCGGGGCGACGGACCCCGCTGTGGCAGCAGCGCCAGCGCAGCGCACAGCTGCTGTCCGTCGCCGCGACGTTCGCCAGCTTCCCCGTCGTGCTGGAGACCATGCGGGAGTGCCTGCAGGACGTGTTCGACGTTCCGGCGCTCGCGGAGCTGATGCGCGAGGTGTCGGCCCGCACGCTGCGGGTGGTGGAGGTGGAGACGCCGTCCCCGTCTCCGTTCGCCTCCGCCCTGCTGTTCGGCTACGTCGCCGCCTTCATGTACGACGGGGACGCGCCGCTGGCCGAACGCCGGGCGCAGGTGCTGTCACTGGACAGCTCCCTGCTGGCCGAACTCCTCGGCGAGGCGGACCTGCGGGAGCTGATCGATCCCGCGGCGCTCGCGCAGGTCGCCACGGAGCTCGCGCGGCTCGCCCCGGACCGCCACGCCCGCGATGTCGAGGGGGTGGCCGACCTGCTGCGCATGCTCGGCAACCTCACCACCGCGGAGGCGGTCGCCCGGGGTGCCACCCTGGGCTGGCTCGCCGAGCTCGAACAGACCCGCCGGGCCCTACGGGTCCGTATCGCCGGCGAGGAGCGGTGGGTCGCGATCGAGGACGCCGGCCGGTTGCGCGACGCCCTGGGCGTACCGCTGCCGGTAGGAGTTCCCGACGCCTTCACCGAACCGGTGCGTGACCCTCTCGGAGACCTGATCTCCCGCTATGCCCGTACCCACGGACCGTTCGACACCGAGGAACCGGCTGCCCGGCTGAGGCTGGGCACGGCGGTGGTCGCCGGTGTCCTGGACGGGCTGGTCCGCGGCGGCCGCCTCGTCCGCGGCGAGCTGCATCCCGACCGCGGCGGTGAGCAGTGGTGCGACGCGGGCGTGCTGCGCGCGCTGCGACGACGCAGCCTGGCCGCCCTGCGCAAGGAGGTCGAGGCGGTGCCGCCCCGGGTCCTCGGTGCCTTCCTACCGGCCTGGCAGTCGGTCACCAGCGGACGTGGCCGGGGGGTGGACGGCGTGCTGCGCGCCGTCGAGCAGCTGCAGGGCGCGCTGATCCCGGCGAGCGCGTGGGAACAGCTCGTCCTCCCGGCCCGCGTCGCCGACTACTCACCGGCGATGCTCGACGAGCTGTGCTCCGCCGGCGAGGTGCACTGGGCGGGCGCCGGCGGGCTGCCCGGGGACGGCGGCTGGTTGACCCTGGTCCTCGCCGACACCGCGCCCCTGCTGCTGCCTCCGCCCGACCCGGAGATCGCCTCGGGTCCACTGCACACCGCGATTCTCGACGCGCTCACCGGCGGGGCGGCCCTGTTCTTCCGGGCGCTGTCCGACCGGATGGGCTCGCTCGACGACACGGCGCTCGCCACCGCGCTCTGGGATCTCGTCTGGGCGGGGCGGGTGACCAACGACACCCTCGCCCCGCTGCGCGCCCTGCTGGGTTCCGCCGCCGTCCCCCGTCCCCGGGCGGCACGGTACGGACGGCCGGCGATGCCGCGGCGGACCGGCCCCCCGACGGCCGCCGGCCGCTGGTCGCTGCTGCCCGAGCGGGACACCGATCCGACCCGGCGCGCCCACGCGCTGGCCGAGGCGCTGCTCGAGCGCCACGGCATCGTCACCCGCGGCGCGGTGACCAGCGAGCGGCACCCGGGCGGGTTCGCCGGGGTCTACCGGGTCCTCAGCGCCTTCGAGGACGCCGGCCGCGCCCGCCGGGGCTACTTCGTCGAGTCCCTGGGCGCGGCCCAGTTCGCCGTCCCGGGAGCGGTCGATCGGCTGCGCTCCATCGCCGCGGCACAGCGGGACGCCGAGGCCGCCCCGGCCTGGGCGCAGCCGGCGGCCGGCCCACCGAGCTCATCGTCCGCGCAGGCCGTCGTCCTGGCCGCGGCCGATCCGGCCAACCCGTTCGGTGCCGCGCTGCCCTGGCCGACCCGACCGGGGGATGACGCGGACGGCGCCGCCGGCCACCGGCCGGGGCGCAAGGCGGGCGCGATGGTCGTCATCATCGACGGGGAACTCATCCTCTACGTGGAACGCGGGGGCCGTTCCCTGCTGTCATGGACCGAGAACGACCATCGGGTGGCCCCGGCGGTGGAGGCGTTGGCCCGCGCCGTGCGGGACGGCCGGCTCGGCAGGCTCACGGTGGAGAAGGCGGACGGCCAGACGATCGTCGGCAGCACCCTGGGTGCCGCCCTGGAGCGCGCCGGTTTCCACCCGACCCCGCGGGGCCTGCGGCTGCGGAGCATCAGTTCCGAGAGCATCAGTTCCGAGAGAAGGAAATGAGACGGGCACGTCCGCGGGTGAACGCTCCCTCGGCAGCCTTGAGACTGATCTCCAGATCCACGGCCGCCTCCCGGGTACTCTTCCCGGCCGCCCGAGCCATGATCACCTCACGCTCCCGGCCCTGCAGTGCCCCGGCCCGGGCCAGCAGCCAGCGGGCTTCCGCACGGTCGCAGACGGCGTCGTCCGGGGCCGGCTCCCACGGCTGCAGATAGCCGCGTACGACCGCCCGCTCCGCGCGCTGACGAGCTCTATGATGATCAATATACAGACGTAGCACCGTCGTCGTCAGAAACTGCCCGACCCGGCTCGCGTCGAGATCCCGCAATCCGGCGGCGCGGATGAATGCCTCGTGTACACAGTCCTCCGCGTCGGCCTTGCTCGGCAACCGCCTACGGGCTATGTGGATGAGCCGATCATGATGCGGGAGCATCAGCGACCATCGCTGCTGGCTGTATGGCCGGTCCAGCTCGACCACGGGCGCAGCGGATACAAAATCAACCGAGGGCGTGTCCCCGGCAGGGCATGTCACGGCTTGCTCCACCTGTCATGCTCAGACCGCGCCGCCCCCCAGCACGATCGCCTACCTTCCCGGAGCGCGCCAGCACCGAGAATCGCGATGTGCCTTGGTCAGTTGGACCCGCTGCTTGCCAGAACAGCGGACTAGGACAAGGCGGACATTACCATCCGCTCTCACGTGAGCCAGCAGCGGCATATCCCGGTGGGCGGCGTGCCCGCCCGATCGATACGCACCGTGTTATCGCCCGGCTGTGATCCGAGCTTATCGCGAGCCGCATTGGCGCCATCAACCGGTCAGTACACCGCCAAAACGGGCGAGAGAATGACGTTCTGCTTCGTAAGCCCTCATGGAGCCACTCGCCGCCGGTCACTGTGGGTACACGAAGGAACTGGGCGGAACGTCTCGACGACCTACCCGATGGCGCTACCCGGTCTGGTACACGACACCTGATACACGACACGAGGTACGACAGCCCGTCCCCGCTGTCGGGTGCCATCGAAGATTTTAGTAGGACATCATATTTTCGGTATAGATTTCAATAGGAAGCCAAAGGTTTTAGTAGCTGACCCGGTTTGGTGACGGCACGGCGCGGTGCAGGCCCGGAGTGGGAGCCGTTCAGGTGCGACTGCGTGGGTGTCGGGGTGGTGGGCCGGTGGGTCCAGAAGGTGGCGACCGCCCCGGTGGCGATGCCCGGTTGTTCGCCGGGTGCCGGTGGTAGCGCGATCGGCTCGGGCTGGGTGGCCAGCCACCGGGTGAGGTCGATTCAGGTCTGGGCGCGGCGGCGCACTGGTGTGTCCGGGGCCAGCCGGACGACGAGGTGGTCGCGGGGCAGCGGGTACACCGCGTTGGAGCGGTGATGCAGCAGCTCCGCGCCAGTGGGGGTCGACCCCGAAGACCCGCCAGGCATCGCGCAGCACCGGCAGGTCGGGCAGTCCGGAGTCCTGGCGTGCGGGCAGGGCCATCGACGGCTACGCCGCCGTGGTAGCCAGCGCCCTGCGGATGTGCTCGCGCAGGTCGACGACCTCGGGCTGCCTGTTGTGCGGGGCGGCCCCACGGTGTCCAGCACACGCAGCCGGGCGTAGCCGCGGGTGGAGGACAGCCCCGTGATCGCGTCCACCGCGGCGTAGCCGGTGGCCACTGCGGCGTCGAGATCGCCGGCCTGGAACTGCACCGAGGCCAGCGGGGGCAGGATCACCGCGCGGCTGCGTTCGTACTCCGCGCCGTAGCCGGTGGCCGCCGTGGTCAGCTTCTCGATGGCCTCGGGCGCGAACTCCGGGCGGGTCAGCGACAGCAGGTACAGCGAGTGCCCCTGCTGGGCGGTGATCTCCGCCTCGTTGACGAACCACGCCCACGGCGGGGTCGTGGCCGGGTCGGCGGCAGCGTAGGTGTCCTGGGCGTTCCCGATGGCGCGGCGGGTGGGTTCGGGCTCACCGAGGGCGGCACGGCACCACCCGAGCACGGCGGAGATGTAGCCCTGAGTGATC
Source organism: Frankia sp. CcWB2 (assembly GCF_977927585.1). Taxonomy (NCBI): domain Bacteria; kingdom Bacillati; phylum Actinomycetota; class Actinomycetes; order Frankiales; family Frankiaceae; genus Frankia; species Frankia sp. CcWB2. The sequence goes on from NZ_CDWRCM010000091.1 coordinate 15,612, forward strand.
GTGCTGACCGGGTGGCTGCGGTTGGCGGCCGTGGCCGAGGCAAGCTGGACCAGGCGCAGCGCCTCACCCGCGCGATCGGCGTGTTTGGTCGGGTCGAGGCCGTGCAGGTGCAGGGCCTGGTGTGCCATGTCCAGCAGCACGTCTACGGCGAGGTCCGGGGCGCGGGGGTGGTCGTCGGCACGGCGGGCGGTGTCCAAGGCGTAGGTCCACAGACGGCGTGCGGCGTCGTGGTCCTCGACGTCGTAAGCCATCCACCCGGCCATGCTGGCCAGCTCGGCGACCGCGACCAGCAGCCGAGTTCGGACCTCCGGTGCGCAGACGGCGTCCTCCAGCCGGCGCACCTGGTGCAGTTGCGTGATGGCCGCAGCGCGGCACAGCCCGCCGCCGTGGGCGAAGTCCGAGCGGCGGAATCCGTCGGTGATCGCCTCGATCGCGTCGACATCCGCGGCGCCGATGCGGGGCCTGCTCACCGGTTCGACCTCACCGGGCAGTAGCGCGCGCAGGCTCGATCCCAACGTGGCGGCTGTGACCAGGGTGAGGAAGTCCCTGCGCTCCAACCAGCTCACCTCCTCCTGTGCCACCACGCTACCCGGGTCCTCGGCCGGGAAGCCGAGCAATCGCGGTGGGATGCGCAGGCGGGTGGCCAGACGGGCAGCCAGCTTGACGTGGGTCAGCCGACGCTCACCCCGCTCCACAGCCGAAACCCGGGACTGGGACAGATCCAGCAGGTCAGCGAGCTGGAGCTGGGACAGCCCGGTGTGCTGACGGACTGCGGCGAACACCGCGCCGAAGTCGTAGCGGGCCAGCGCGGCGCGCAGGTCCGCGTCCTCGTAGAACCCGTCCGGGATCGGCTTGCGGAACCCCGCGGCGCGGGTGCACGAGCCGCACATCCGGTCGGTGGCGGTGGCCAGCACGGTGCCGCAGAACCGACAGCGTTGTCGTCCTGGACCAGTCATGGCTCGCCTTCCGCTCCCGAACGGTGTTCGCGCAGGTTCACAGCGTAAACCCCCGCTCTTACCAGTCGGTCGTGTCGAGCCCGCGATGTCAAGCCCCAGTGGGGCTAGCACCGCTGGGGATCGGAAAGGCCGGTGCGGACCGGGATGGTGATGGACATGGCCACGCCGCTGACGATGACCGACCAGGCCCCACCTAAGCCGATCCCCGCTGGTCCGCGCCGCTGGCCGGACTCGTCAACGATGGGGACGGCGGCGGCCGACGCAAGCGCCCGATGGCCCGACTCGGAGCCCCGACCTGGGTCGGGCCACCGGGTTTCCATCCCGGTGCCGCCCGCCGGACGCCCGCTGATGATCTTCCCCACCGGCGGCGGTCGGCGAGGTGCTTGCTCGTGGCCCGCGGGCGTGATCGGGGTGCGGTCGCTGATGGAGGAACGGACGACGGCGCGGCCCACGGGACCGGCAGCGGGATGGTGGTGGGGCACCAACTGGCCCGGCGGCACCTTCTGTGCCGGCCGCGCCCACGTGGTGCATCCCGCCCAGCCCGCCTCCGGGTTGTGCGGGCTGCCGGTGGACGACGTGTGGGAGCGGCGCCCGCCGATGCCAGAGCACCTGTGCCCGGACTGCTGTGTGCTGGCGATGGCCACCTCTTACCCGCCGTTCCCGCCATCCCCAGCGCCCCCGCTGCCGCACAGGCCGGAAAGCATCGGCAGGCCGCTCCCGGCGCCCGAGGCACCGGCCGAGAAGACAACCCCGCTGCCCGCCGGCCAGATCCACCTCAACGACCTCATGGTGCTCCCTGGCCGCGGCGAACTGTCCTCGGTCATCGGAGTCTGGCCGTGCTCGGACCAGCACACACGCCTGCTGTACGTGTGCACCGCCAACGGCGACTGGGCACACCGGCGCACGGACAGCCCGCTGCTGCGCGCCAGCATCCGCTCCCCGGCCGGCCGCAGT
>NZ_CDWRCM010000092.1:0-5623 GCF_977927585.1 Frankia sp. CcWB2
TACGTGAATGTTTACGTTACTTCCTCCCCTGAATTCGGCGGTCCCACGACGAGTGCGCGATCGGCGGCCTGGTAAGTCGGGATCAGGCCGACCGGGCCGACCGGGCCGGCGGGGAGACATCCACGGAACCCTCACTAAAGTAGCCGTCCAGAGAAGTTGCCCGATGAACGGGCACGGACGGCATGAACGGGCACGGACGGGGAGGATCGGGGAGGACCGTGGTAGGCCATGCGGGACTGGTCGTCGCCGGCCGTTACCGACTCCAGGATCGCCTCGGGGCTGGCGGGATGGGGGCCGTCTGGCGGGCGACCGACCAGATGCTGCGGGTCGACGTCGCGCTCAAGGAAGTCTCGATCCCCGTCGACTCGACGCCGGGGGAGTGGACCGAACGGATCGCCCGCGCACGGGGGGAAGGGATGAACGCCGCCCGCCTTCGGGGTCATCCCGGGATCGTCAGCGTCCATGACGTGGTCGAGGACGGCGGGCTGCCGTGGATCGTCATGGACCTCATCATCCCGGCTCGGTCGGTAGCGGACCGGCTGCGGGGATCGGGCGGGCTACGGCCGGATGAGACGGCGTCGATCGGAGCCGCGGTCGCCGATGCCCTCGCCTTCGCCCACGCGAAGGGCGTCGTTCATCGCGACATCAAACCGGGCAACATCCTGCTGGCGGAGAATGGCCGGGCACTCGTCACCGACTTCGGTATCGCCGCGCACAACGACGACAGTCGGATGACCGCAGCCGGAGTGGTCGGCACCATCGCCTATGTCGCTCCCGAACGGCTCGGCGGTCAGCCCGCGGACGGACGTAGTGACGTGTTCTCCCTGGGAGTCACCCTTTACCAGATGGTGGAGGGGAGGTTACCGTTCCAGGCCGACACGACCGCCGGGCTGCTCAGCGCGATCCTGTTCGAACCGCCGCGCCCGACCGTGCTCGCCGGTCGGCTCCAGCCGGTGCTGGAGGCGATGCTCGAGAAGGACCCGGCAGTCCGGCTGGATGCCGCGGCTGCCGCGCGCGCCCTCGCCTCCCTCGCGGCCGGGGGACCGGCATCACCGGTGCTGGTACCGCCACAGGTGCCAGCACCGGTATCGCCACCGGCACCACCGCTGCCACCGGCACCACCGCCGGCACAGGCACCGACACCGCTGTTGCCGCGGGTACCTACGGTCTCGCGACCGGCAACGGCCCTGCTGCCGCCCGTCGGCGAGCCGGAGGCAGGCGGTTCGCGGTGGCCCGACTCCGGGATGCCTGGGACGCCCGGGGCGCCTGGCCGCCCCTCGGGACGGGTGTGGCTCGTGGCCGGGACGTTGACAGCCGTCCTCGCGATCCTGGCCGGGGTGTTCCTCGCCCGCGGTGGTGTCGGCACCCATCCGGGCGACGGGTCCCTGACCGGCACCGCGTCCTCGACGGTGGCCGCGACCGGACCGGAAGACGGCGTCCCGAAGGTATCGCCGTCCGCGGCCGCGAGCGGTGCGGGGAGCGGGGCCGGGACCAGTGCGGGGACCAGTGCGGGGACCGGGGCGCGAACGAGCTCGGCCACCGCAGCCGGCTCCCCCCGACCGTCCCAGGAGCTCACCGTCGTGCCCTCCTTCTCCGCCGCCGCGCCCGGGGTGTCGCAGTACAGCGCCGACTATTACGCAACTCTCACCAGAAGCCGGCAGGACGGCTTCCTGCTGCGGGTCGGATTCGACGCGACCGGCCGTAGCGACCTGCGGGATCCGCGGACATCCTGCGTGCTGGTCTCGTCGGGTTCTCGCGAGTTCCGGCTGTTTCCCGTCCAGGCCGAGGTGCCGGTGAGCTCCTCCGGACGGTATTCCGGAACACTGACGTTCTCGCTCGCGCTGCCGGGAAGCTACCGTTTCCGCTACTCGTGCCAGGCGGACTACTCGCCTGCGCTCCTCGGCACGGTGACGATGCCGTCGGTGGCGGTGAGCGTTTATGACGACAACTACTTCGTGAATGTGCTGGAGGTACGCGTCGGAGCCGGTCGGACGGTCGTGTTGTTCGCCGCCGCGGGAGCGGCGGATCTCCGGGTGCCGGCTACGTCGTGCCTTCGGTCGGAAGGCGGGATCCGTAAGCCTGTCGTGGAGCTGAAGACCTCGCGGAAGTCGCTGACGGGGGCGACGTACATCGGAACGATGCGATTCGAGGGGACCCCGCCGGCTACCTTCGTCTATTCCTGCTCCGATTACTCGCCTGTCAACCTGTGACGGCGGTCGGGTCGGCAGGCCTGTCGCAGACCCGTCTTCGAACGTGTGTTTGATAATGTCGAAGCATGGAGATCGCGGCGTTCCAGGCCTCGTTGCTCGATGACGCCCCGGCGGTCGAGGTCGGTCCACTCGGGACGTCCGTCCAGCGAGTCGGGCTCGCGCGGGGCGCGTGGGTCGATGTGCGGCCCCGCTGGATCGTTGGAGCCGACGTGCTCTTCGAGCGGCTGCGTGATCGTGTCCCCTGGCGGGCGGAGCAACGGACGATGTACGACAGGGTCGTCGACATTCCCCGGCTGCTCGCCTTCTACGACGAGCGTGCGTCGCTGCCCGACCCGGCGCTCGACGCGGCGAAGCGGGTCCTCGACGAGCACTATGCGGCCGAGCTGGGCGAGGGCTTCGCCACCGCCGGGCTGTGCCTGTATCGCGACGGGCGTGACAGTGTGGCCTGGCATGGCGATCGCGTCGGGCCGGGTGGTGTCCGCGACACCATAGTCGCGATCGCCGTCTTAGGTGCTCCGCGGGCGTTGCTGCTGCGGCCTCGGGGCGGGGGCGGTCCGACGATCCGGCACGACCTGGGTCACGGCGACCTGCTCGTGATGGGAGGCAGCTGCCAGCGCACGTGGGACCATGCCGTGCCCAAGACGGCGCGGCCGGTGGGGCCGCGGATCAGTGTTCAGTTCCGCCCGCGCGGCGTGCGCTGAGCCGCTGCCCCTCAGCGAGCGGAAAGCCACGGAATATCCGGCCTCGGACCACCACCACCACCCGCCGGCAGGTCGCCTCCCACCATCGGATCCCGGGCGGAGTGGGGCAGGGCAGGGCGGGGCAAGGCGGGGTGGGCCGGTGGACAGCGAATCGGGTGGGGTGGGGTAGGAGGGCGCGGGTGGGGCATGCCGTTGTCATGGCGCCCACCGATCCCCGTTCCCGCCACCCGCAGCCCGGACCGGCCCATGCCGCCCGACCCCGTTCCGGCCATCTCCGGTCGGGTGGTCCGGCGGGCGGTCCGGGCCCGGCGCCGCCGGGATCCGCCCGCTCGTCCATCGATCCCGACCCCGCGGTCGCCACCGGTCTTGAATCCGGTGGCGGGGTGCCCCCAGGGGAGACGCCGCCCGGCGAGGACTCCATGGCTGGGGCGGTCAGCGGCGATCAGCCCAACGCCGGACCGGGCCCGCCCAATCGGACCCCGATGGCCATCACTCTGATCGCTGTCGGCGTCGTCGTCCCGCTTGTCGCCGCGTTCCTCATCGCGGAGGCGATCATGGGTGCGGGTTGAGCGAATGGCCCGGCGGCCGGCCCGGCAGGTCGTGCCATGCCATGCCGACGGGTCGTGTCGATCGCGGCCGCCTGGCCGTAGGGTCCTGGCCACAGGATCCGGGGATGGGGACCCGATGTGCCATCTGATGTGCCGGGGCGGACGTCAGGACTGGCCGCCGAGTTCCTTCGAGACGGCGTTCGGCCCGTTGTACTGACGGTCCGGTATGTGTTCGAGGGCCTGGATGATGGACTCGTCCGCCCCGTTCTCCTTCGCCTTTTTCACGATTGTCGCGCGATCGGCCGGATAGTCGATTCCCTTGAGATACTTCTGCGCTTCGGAGTCGAAATGAAATAACTTGCGCGTTTCGAACCCTCCACAGGCCTGTGACCTGCGATGATGCTCTCGATCACGTATTTGTTACTTCATTACGTCCCCTTCGATGGCGGTAGTCATGCAGCGAGGATGACCCCTCGGCCGCGGTCCAAACCCCGCGCCGAGACCCCCGGACCCGCAGAACCTCCGTACTGAGTCGACGGCGTCGACGGCGTCGAGCACATCGGCCGGGGTGAGGGTGAGCAGGCCCGGATCGGGGGCTGCGGAGAATGGATCGCCGCGACGGCCCGCCCACAGGGCACGATGGCGCGGGCGGTCCGGCGGGGCCCCACGCGGCCGGTGAGACCGGCCCGAACAGCAGCACCGACGGGATGCCGTAGGCCGTGGCCAGGTGTCCCACCCCGCTGTCGGTGGCCACGACGAGCCGGGCGTCGGCGACGAGGGCACACAGCCCGAGCAGGTCGGTGTCGCCGGCGAGGACGGCAGCGGCGGGGAGCCCCGCGCGACGGGCCACCTCGGTGGCGAGGGCGGCCTCCGGGCGGCTGCCGGTCACGACCACCCGGTGACCACGCCCGGCCAGGCCCCGGGCCACGCTCACCCACCGGTCGACCGGCCAGCGGCGGGCAGGGGCGGCCCCGCCCGGATGGACCAGCGTGACGCCGATGAGCGGGGCAGCCTGGTCGGACTGGTCGGGTCCGGGGGTCTGGTCGGGTCGGGCGGGCAGGTCGGGTCGGTCGGGTCGGTCGAGCCGGTCGAGCCGGTCGAGCCGGTCGAGCCGGCTTAGTTGGCTTGGCCGGTGGGATGGGGCGGGTCGGTCCAGAGCCAGGTCCCTCGGGTCGCAGGGCACCCCGTAGGCGGCGAGCATCCGGCACCAGCGGACCACCTCGTGCTCCTCGGCCTGCTCCTCGGCGCCCGCGGGCGCTTCATCGGGACCGGGCTCGTCCCAGCGGAGGCCTGCGGGCAGGTCGAAGGCCCACAGTCGGCGGGGGTCCGCGGCGCGCAGGGTCGCGGTGGACTCCGGTCCGCGGCCGTGCAGGTTGACGGCCAGGCCGGGCCGGTCGAGCAGGTCGGGTCGCTCGAGCAGGTCGGGTCGGTCGGGTCGGTCGAGCCGCACCGGTCCCAGCGGCGCCGTGTCGAGTACGCCGTTGACCGCGCCGGACAGCAGTGCCAGCGGTTCGAGCCAGCGCGGCGCCGCCAGGACGATGCGCGCCGCCGGCAGGTGCCGGCGCAACCCCCGCAACGCGGGCAGGCCGGTGAGCAGGTCACCGAGCCCGAGCGCGCGCAGGACGACGACGTTGTTCCCGGGTCGCGCGGGGCCGTTGTTTCCGGGTCCCGCGCGACCGCGCGACGTCCCGGTGCCCCCGGGCGAGCCGGTGATCGAGCTGGCGATCAAGGGTAGGAGGTTTCCCAGGACGACGTCACGACCAGCTCCCTGATCTCGCACCCGGCCGGTTGGGCCAGGGCGAACAGCACGGCGCGGGCCACGTCCTGCGGCCGGTTGAGCTTGGCGTCGGGTCCCGGTTTGTACTGTTCGTCACGGTCGTCGAAGAAGGCCGTCGTCATCCCGCCCGGCACGAGGAGCGTGACGCCGAGGCGACCCTTGAACTCCTCCGCCAGCGCCCGGGTGAACCCGATGACGCCGAACTTCGACGCACAGTAGGCCGATGCGTCGCCCGCGACCCGAAGCCCGAGGGTGGAGGCGCACGTCACGATGCGCCCCCCGGAGGTCTCCAGATACGGCAGCGCGCCGCGGACCACCGCCGCGGTACCCAGCAGGTTCACCCCGACGATCCGGTCCCAGTCGGCGCCGTTCAATGATCCGAATGGC
>NZ_CDWRCM010000092.1:6081-9413 GCF_977927585.1 Frankia sp. CcWB2
GCCGGGTGGTCGGTGCCCGCCGCGGTGAACACACCGTCGAGTCGGCCGCCCTCCCGTTCGACGAGCCGCCGGGTGGCCGCCTCCGCCGCCCGGCCGTCGGCGAGGTCGACGATCTCGTGCGGTGCCGACGGCGCCGGCCGCCGGTCGAGGACCAGCGGACGGCCGCGACCACCGCGGCCCCCAGTCCCGAGGCCCCGCCGGAGACGAGCACGGTTCCGGGACCGCCCGGCGACGCCCCGCTCGCCGCTGCCTCGTGTGCCGTCGATGCGACCGCCGAGCCGGCAACCGCCGAGCCGGCGGCCGGCGTGTCGATGGCCGGCGTGTCGATGGTGGACGTGCCGAAGGTGGTGTCAGGTGCCGCCACGGCGTACCGCCTCTCTGATCATCTTTGTGGTGGAACGGCCTTCGAGATAGGGCAGGACGACTGCCTGCCCCTGCCAGGACGCGACGACGGCGGCCTCCGGCAGGTCGGCGACCGCGTAGTCACCGCCCTTCGCGAACACGTCCGGGCGTAGCTCCCCGAGCAGCCGGGCGGGGGTGTCGTCGTCGAACACCGCCACGGCGTCCACGCTGCCCAGACCCAGCAGCACGGCGGCCCGGTCGGCCTGGCTCACCAGCGGCCGGTCCGGGCCCTTGAGCCGCCGGACCGAGGCATCGCTGTTCAGGCAGACGACGAGACAGTCGCCGAGCCGGCGGGCGGCGGCGAGGACGGAGACGTGGCCGGCGTGCAGCAGGTCGAAGCATCCGCCGGTGGCCACGACCACGCTGCCGCGGGCCCGGGCACGGCGCACCACGTCGAGGGCGGTCGTCGCGTCGAGGGCGGTCGTCAGATCGTGACCGCCCCCGCCCCTGGCTCCGTTCCCGCCCCGGCCTGCGTCTCCGCCCCGGCCTCCATCTCCGTCGCGAGTCCCGCCTTCGTCCCCGCCTCCGTCTTTCCGGGCGAGCGTCGAGACCCCGCCGGCGGCGAGGAAGTCGCTGGCGGCGCGGGTCGCGGCGACGACGGTTTCCGACGGCAGCGCACCCGCGCCCAGCAGCGCCGTGGCGGTCGCGGCGAAGCGGTGGCCGGCGCCGCAGGGATCCGCGGCGACCGGCGTCGCCGGTGCGATCAGCGGGGGCGTGTCCGAGGCGCCGACCAGCAGGGCACCGCGTTCGCCGAGGGTGATCGCGACGCCGGCGGCACCCCAGTGGGCCACGAGCCGGCGGCCGCGGTCCGTAGCCTCGGCGATGGGGTCCCGGCGCACCGTGGCGTTGCGGGTGAACCACCGCGCCTCGGCCAGGTTCGGTGTGACGAGCGTGGCGCCGCGCGGGGGCACGTCACCCCGCGGGTGCGGATCCCAGACGAGTGGAACCCGCCGCGCCCGGCCGGCGAGCGCCGCGGTGACCGGGCGATGCCGCGCGAGTCCGCGACCGTAGTCGGCGACGAGGATCGCCCGGGCCGCGGCGAGCGCCCGCCGGCCCGCCTCGGGAAGCGTGTCGCGCACCGCGCCACCGGTCCCGCGATTGTCACCGGTCCCGCGATCGAGACGCAGCAGGGTGCTGGTGCCGGTCCGCATCCGGATTTTCTGCGGTGTCGGGCCGTCGAGCCCGAGGTCGACGACGGTGACGCTGGCGTCGGCGAGCAACGCGGCGAGGCGTCGCTCGCCCTCGTCGTCAGCCAGGGCGGTGACGAGGACGACGTCGTGACCGTCGCGGGCGGCGAGCAGGGCGGCGAGGCCCGCGCCGCCCGGCCGGGCCAGGTCGTCGGTCTGGTCGAGCACGGGCACCGGCGCATCGGGGGCCAGCCGTTCGACCCGGCCGACGAGGTCGCGGTCCAGCAGCGTGTCTCCGACGACGACCAGCGGCCGCCGCGGGGACGGTGGGGCAGCGCATTCCGGTGGGGCAGCGGATTGCGGTGTGGACGCGGACGAGGCGGCGGATCGCGGCAGGGCCTCCCGGGTCGGCGCGACGCCCAGCGCGACGTCACAGGCCGCGCAGAGAACGTGCACGGCGACCAGGTGGGTCTCCTGCACGGTCGCGGTCGACGGTTCGCTTTCGCGCGGTTCGTTCTCGCGCGGTTCGTTCTCGCGCGGTTCGCTCTCGCCTGCGCGCCCGGTCGCCACGATCTCGTCGCAGGCGGCCGCCAGTGGGCTGTCGGCCCGGCCGACCAGCGCCCACGTTGTCAGGCCCAGCTCCCGGGCCGCGTCGGCCGCGTGCAGCAGATTGGCGCTGCGGCCCGAGGTGGACAGCAGCATCAGGACGTCGCCGGGCCGGCCGTGGGCGCGCACCTGGCGGGCGAACACGTCGTCGTAGCCGAAGTCGTTGCCGATCGCGGTCAGCGAGGAGGTGTCAGCGTGCAGCGGGATGGCCGACATCGGGGCCCGGTCGTCGCGGAACCGGCCGACCAGCTCCGCGGTCAGATGCTGGGCCTCGGCGGCGGATCCGCCGTTGCCGGCGGCGAGCAGCCGGCCGCCCGCGGCCAGGACCTCGGCCAGCCGGGTCCCCCAGGCGGCGAGCCGGTCGACGTCGAGTCCGTCCAGGGCCAGTTGCAACGCGGCGACGTGGCCGCGCCCGGACGGCATCGGCCGGCATGCCGCCGGTCCCGGTGCCGGTCGGTCCATGGGTCAGACCCCCGCCGGGAGATAGGGACGGCCGAAGCGGGACGTGCCGTGGCGGGTCAACCGCTGGTAGCTGCCCAGGGTCAGCGTGGCCACCCGGTCCCAGGAAAACAGGGCGCGGGCGCGCCGGGCGCCCTGCTCACCGAGTTCCCGCCGCCACGCGGGGTCGCCCATCAGCTCGGTAAGGGCCTCAACGATCCGTTCCGGGGACCGTGGTGGCACGTGCAGGCCGGTCTTGCCGTCCACGACCGTGTCGACGAGACCGCCGACGGCCGAGGCGACAACCGGCACGCCGCAGGCCATCGCCTCCAGTGGGACGATGCCGAACGGTTCGTACCAGGGCACGCAGGTGACGACATCGGCGGAGCGGTAGAGGGCGGGCAGTTCGTCGTGGTCGACGCGCCCGATGAAGCTCGTCCGGTCGGCGACGCCCAGCTCGACCGACAGTCGACGCAGCCGGTCCACCTCCGGGTCGGTGTCGAGGTGCGCCGGATCGGGACCACCCGCGACGACGAGGTCGGCCGCCGGCAGATGGGGCAGCGTGCTGATGACGTTGCCGACCCCTTTGCGTTCCACCAGACGACCGACGAACAGCAGCCGGACGCGGTCGCCGCGCCGCGGCCGGGCCCATCCGTGCGGGGTGAACCGGGACAGGTCCACCCCGCAGGGCACCACGCTGACCCGCCCGCGCGGCGCCCCCAGCCGGACCAGCTCGAACACCTCGTCCGTGCAGGTGGC
>NZ_CDWRCM010000092.1:9738-12577 GCF_977927585.1 Frankia sp. CcWB2
GGAGCTGGTCGACGTCGCCGACGAGCCGCTGTTCGATGGCGACGCGTTCCGGCGGTGAGGTGTCCTTGCGGCTCTGGTGGCGGCGTTTCACCACGCCCAGGGCGTGCATCGTGAGCACCACCGGGATGCCCAGCGGCCGGGCGGCCCGCAGCGCGGCGAGCCCGGACATCCAGAAGTGCGCGTGGACGACGTCGGGACGGCACCGTCGCCACTGCTCGTGCAGGTCGGCGGCGAAGTCGTCCATGTAGGGGAGAAGTTCGTCTTTAGGAACGAATCTGGCGGGACCGGCACGCACATGGTCCACCTGGACGCCTTCCCCGCGCCTGACGCGGCGCGGCAGGTCGGGGTCGTCCCGGCGGGTGTGCACGATGACGTCGACCTGCCGGCGGGCCAGGGCATCGGCCAGCGAGGCGACGTGGATGTTCTGCCCGCCCGCGTCGACACCGCCGAGTGCCGCGAGCGGGCTGGCATGCTCGGAAACCATCGAGACCTTCGTCGAGACCTTCGTCGGGACCTTCATCAAGGGGCCTCCAGGACCTCCTGCCGGGCGGGGGGAACGGTGACGACGGGGAAGGCGAGAACCGTCTCCACGGCGTCGACGACCTCGTCGGGTTCGACGGTGTTCAGACAGGGATGGCCGGGCACCGGGCAGTCCCGGGCCCGGCATCCGGCGCAGCCGATCGCCTGGTCGCCGAGCAGGACGTGCCGGGAGGTGTAGGGCCGCCACCGTTCGGCCGGCACCGTCGGGGCGAACAGGGAGACGATCGGGGTGCCGACCGCGGCGGCGAGATGCGCGGGGCCGGTGTTGCCGACGACCACCGCGCCGGCCCGCTCCAGGACGCCGGCGAGGCCCGCCAAGTCCGTGCGCCCGCCGAGGTCATGCACGCCGGGCAGGCGGCCGGCCGCGGTGGCGGTGAGCCCCACCTCGTCGGGTCCACCGGTCACGACGGCCCGGTGTCCCCGGCCAGTCAGCCGGCGCACCACCACCGTGAACCGCGGCGGGTTCCAGCGTCGGGCGGCCACCGAGGCGCCCGGATGCAGGACGACGTACGGCTCCGGGCCGATCAGGGGGGTCGGGTCCGGCAGCGGCCGGCGGACCGCGAGCAGCCCGTCGTCCTCGTCCGGTAGCCGGTAGCCGAGCGCCGCCGCGGTCGACAGGGCTCTGGTGACCTCGTGCAGCCCCGTCTCGGGCAGGTGGTGGCGGACGTCGAGCAGCGTGCCGGGGTAGTCCTCGCTCACGGCGGCGATCCGCCCGACGCCGGCCATCCGCAGCAGCAGGGCCAGCGGCAGCGGATTCTGGTGGAACGAGGTGAGGATCAGCGCGTCGTCGAGGCGACCGGCGGCCAGCCGGTCGACGAGGCCGTCGACGTCGTCGCGGCGCACCGGTGGCGGGCTCGCGTCGATCCAGGGGCAGCGCCAGACGACAACCTCGTCCACTCCGGGCAGCAGCTCGGCAGCCGCCCGCCCGCGGGGGCCTACGAGCAGGGTCACGTGCGCCGCGGTCGCGGCCACCGCGCGGATCGCTGGACCGGACAGCAGGACGTCGCCGTCGCTGTCGAGGCGCGCGACGAGCACCCGGGCGGTCATCGCCGCACCGCCCCCGCCGCTCCTCCCGTCCCCCCTGCCGTTCCCGCCGGTCCCCCCGTTCCCGCCGCTTCGAGGAGGAGGTCGACGGCGCCGAGCAGATCGGCGGCCACCTCGGGCGCCGCGGCGACCTCGTCCGCGCGGGTGACCGCCGTCGGCACCAGCACGCCCCGGGCGCCGGCCGCCGCGGCGGCGGCCATGTCCGCGCCGATATCGCCGATGAACGCGCAGTTCCGCGGCGCCACGCCGAGTGCGGCGGCCGCGGCGAGGAGCAGCGCCGGGGCAGGCTTGCGGCACGGACAGCCCGCGTCCGGCGCATGGGGGCACACGAACACCGGCCCCAGACCGCCCAGCAGATCGTCGAGCCGCCGGTTGACGGCATGGACGTCGTCGAGGGCGAGCAGACCGCGCCCGACGCCGCTCTGGTTGGACACCACGGCGGTCGGGATGCCGGCCCGCCGCAGGCGCCGCAGGGCCGCCGCCGCCGTCGATACGGGGACGACCCGTCCGGGATCGCCGTTGTAGGGGATGTCGATGCACAACGTCCCGTCCCGGTCGAACAGCACCGCTTTCGGCAGGGTCCGGCGCCCGGCGGCCGCGTGCGTGTCCGCGCTCAGGGGGGGAAGCGCCGTCGACGGCGCGGATCTGTTCAGCCACGAGACGAGGGCTGCCCCGAGGAGCGCGGAGAAAACTACTACTCTGGGTAACAGGGAGGATGGCAGGGACTGGATGATCGGGTTCTTCTTCCCGGTGGCGGGGGCCGAAGATCCACCGTCCGGGCCGATGCCCGGCCCGGCGTTCGGGCCGAAACCGCCTCGCCCACGACGGCGGTCGTGAGGTCCCTCATGCAGGCCGGACCGTCGGCCGAGAGCGGGCATCGCGCCGTCCACCAGCAGTCCTGTTCGGTGATGGACAGCGGTCGTCGGACCGGGCAGTCTGGCAGTCCCTGCAGGTCCATCCCGCCCGGATCGCCGCCTTGCCGGGACGCCGCGATGCCGTAGCGGGCGGCCGGGCTCGGGCCGAACAGCGCCACCGTGCGGGCGCCGACGGCAGCGGCCAGGCGCACCGGCCCGGTATCCCCGCCGACCACGACGCCGCCGCGCGCGCCGACGGCCGCGCACAGCCCCGCGAACCCCCGCAGCGGCAGCGGGGAGGCTATGGGCACCCTGGGCACGGCCGTCCCGGCCCCGGACGCGTGTGGCTGCAGGACCGGATGCCCGCGCGCCGCGAGCAGCCGGGCGAGATCGGTCCACCG
>NZ_CDWRCM010000092.1:13009-17643 GCF_977927585.1 Frankia sp. CcWB2
CCGTGCCGGCCACCGTTTGACGGCCATTCCGGCGTCGGGTACCAGCAGCACCGGAGCCGGGCGGCCGGGTGTGGTGCTGTCGGGCGTGGTGCCGTCGGGCGTGGTGCTGTCGAGTGCGCCGAGGATGCGTTCACCCTCGGCGACCTCCGCCGCGGTCAGCGCGACCCGCCCATGGGCGTTACCACGGCCACGGCCACGGCCACGGGCGTCGGCGCCGTCCGGATGGCCGGGGCCGGGCCGGATCCAGCCGTCTTCGGTGAGGAGCCGGACGAACCGGGACCCGATCGGTTCGGCGGGGTCCGGCCGCCGCCAGAGGTCCGTCACGACGTGCCTCGGCCGTCCGGTATGCCGCGGTCGCCCGGCCTCGATCGCGGCCGGCACGCCGCTGTGCCGGGTCGTCGTCACGACCAGGTCCGCCCGCGGCCGGCTTACCGCGCGGACGACAGCCTCGCGGACGGCCTGTGCGCGGTGATCGGTCACCTGCACGACCTCGGTGATCCGGTCGTCGTGGGTCAGCAGCTCGCCGGCCGGCGCGAAGGTGAGGACGCGGATCCGGGCATTCGGATGGCTGTTCGCCAGTGCGTGGATCGCTGGCAGGGCGATCAGCAGATCGCCGAACCCGCCGAGCAGCTCGACGAAGAGGATCTCGCGCGGCTCCGCCCGGGCCGGATCCGTCCACTCGCCGGCCACCGACGTTCCTTGGTCTCGGCTTCCTTGCCTTTCCAGAGGGTTTTGTGTCCATTTTATCCCTCTGGATGGGCGGGATCTGGATGGGCGGGGAGGGGGATCGTCGACGGTCATCGGGGACCGATCAGACACCGGTAGAGGCGGGCGTGCGCGGCCCCGACGGACGGCCAGGACCGGTCGGCGACGAGGTCGCGGCCGCCAGCGGACACGGCCGCCCGCAGCGCCGGGTTGCCCAGCAGCCGGCGCAGCCCACGGGCCAGCGCGGCCGGGTCCCGCACGGGTTTGGCCACGATCGCCGTCCGGCCGTCGACGAGGGCCGGATCCGGCGGGTCCGCGACCGTTACCACTGTCGGCAGGCCGTGGGACAGCGCGGCCGCCAGCGCCCCGCTCTTCGTCGTCACCCCGGCGGTGAACGGCAGCACGCAGACGTCCGCCCCGGCCAGGATGTCCGAAACCTCTTCGGCCGGCAGATGTCCGGTGAACGTCACCCGGTCCGCGACGCCGACGGCACGGGCGTGCCCTTCGAGCTCGCGGCGGAAGGCCGCCGCCTCGGCGTCGGGCAGCGCCAGGGAGGTGAACCCGCCGACGACGGCGAGATGCAGGTCGGGATGGTCGGCGTGCAGCTCGGCGACGGCTTCGAGGAGATACCGCACGCCTTTCACCGGGTGGACGAAGCCGAAGAAGACTGCCACCTCGGCGTCGGGGCCGGTGCCGAGCCGGCCGCGTAGCCGGGACCGGGCCGCCTGTCCCGGGCTGACGCCGGGGGATGGGTCGGCGCCGGGGGATGGGCCGGCGTCGGAGGACAGACTGGCGGTGCGGGCGGTGCTTCGTGCCCGGGGGATGTTCGCGGCGACGGGGACCAGTTGCGCCTGGCGGCCGAAGCGGGTGCGTACCGCGGCGGCGTGCTCGGGATTGGTCACCACCAGGGCGCGCGAGTGGGGCACGAGCGTCAGGGTCTCCCGGTCCCACCAGCCGTGCCGTTCCGGCCGTCGCCACAGGGCCGCCGGCAGCCAGGACGGCCATGCCCACCAGCCGTACTCGTGCAGGGTGGTCACCCAGGGGACGCGCCGGCCCGCCAGCGGGGGCGGCAGCCCGACCGCCGGGGAGAACCCGAACGCCGAGGGTGCGAACTGGAGGTGGACGAGGTCGGGCCGCAGGCGCCGCAGCGCCGTCGCGGTGGCGGCGATCCCGGCCGGACCCCACCCACGTTCCAGCGTGACCACCCGGGTGGGGCCGAGGTCGCCCTCGACCCGCCCCGAGGTGATCAGGACGGGATCGATGTCGTGGCGCAGTGTCTCGGCGAGCCGGATGGTGTAGTCGGCGACGCCGTCCTCGGCGGTGACGAGGTTGCCGCAGACGAAGGCGATCCGGGGGATGGCTGTCCGGGGGGATGGCTGCTCGCGGCATGGAGAAGGCCGTACCCGCTCGCCGGAGCGGTCACCGCCTGCCGGGCAGCCCCCTGGGCCCTCGAGGCCGAGGCGATCGGCGTGGTTCTCGCCCGGCGTGGTTCTCACGGAGAGAACGTTCCTCGCGGAGAGTAGCAGTTTTGTTGCCCACCCTCCGGGCACGGGGCGGGGGAGAAGCCGTCCCCGACCGTCTCGACCGTTCCCGACCGTCCCGGAGCCTCCCGTGAACGAAGTCGCGTCCCACCCGGCGGCGGGCCGTGCGGGTCCGCTGGACCTCGCGGCCGCCCGCCACGTCCTGGCGGTCCGTCCGGACAATCTCGGGGACGTCGTGCTGCTGTCCCCGGCGCTGCGGGCCGCGGCGCCCGGGGCCCGCCTCGACGTGCTGACCTCACCCGGCGGGGCGGCCGTGCTGCCCCTGCTTGACTGCGTCGATGACGCGGTCGTGGCATCGGTGTGCTGGCAGGACACCGGCGGCCGACCCGTCGACCCGGCCGAGCAGACCCGGCTGGTCGAGACGCTGGCGCGGCGCCGCTACGACGTCGCGGTCCTGTTCACCTCGTTCTCCCAGTCGCCGTGGCCGGCCGCCTTCGTCTGCGCCCTCGCCGGGATCCCGACCCGGGTTGGCGCCTCGCGGGAGTTCGGCGGGTCGCTGCTCACCCACTGGGTGGACGACCTGCCCGGCGGTATCCACCAGGTCGACCGGGCGCTGCTGCTGCTGCGCCGCTTCGGCATCCCCGCCCCGGCATCCCACCCCCGGCTGGCCGTGCCAGGCGAGGCCGTCGCGAGGGTCCGGCCGCTGACGGAACCCGGCCCTTACGCGGTGCTGCTGCCCGGGGCGAGCTGTTCGGCCCGCCGCTACGACGCCGACCGGTTCGCCCGGGTCGCCGGCCTGCTTGCGGGCGCGGGCCTGCGGGTCCTCGTCGCCGGCACGGGCGCCGAGACCGCCCTGGTCGACCGGGTCGTCGCCGCTGCCGGCCCGGCGGGGCGGGGCCTCGCCGGGGTCCTGGACGTCCCGGCGCTGGCCGCGCTCCTGCGCGGCGCGGCGGTCGTCGTCACCAACAACTCGGGCGGTGCCCATCTCGCCGACGCGGTGCGCACGCCCGTCGTCACCCTGTTCGCCGGCACTGAACGGGAGAGCGAGTACCGGCCATGCGCCGCGCGCGTCGCGGTGCTGCGCCGGGCGACGCCCTGCATGCCCTGCCGCGCCTTCACCTGCCCGTTCGGGCACGAATGCCTGGATCTGCCGCCGGCCGAGGTGACCGCCGCCGCGCTCGCGCTGGTCGGGGAGGGGATGGCCCGATGACCGCCGCCCCCGCGTCTCCGGCCTCGTCTCCGGCCTCGCCGCGTCCCGTGCCGCTCGCCGAGCTGCCGGATCGGTTTGGTGCGCTGCACCTGCTCGTGGTCGGGGACGCGATGCTCGACTCCTGGCTGCGGGGACCGCCGCGGGGGTTGTCCCGGGAGGGCCCCGTACCCGTCGTCTCTGTGACCGGGCGGGAGGAGTCCCCGGGGGGAGCCGGCAACGCCGTCCTCGCCGCGGCCGCCCTCGGTGCGCGCACCCGGCTGGTCGGGATGGTGGGGGACGATCCCGACGGCCGGCGGCTGCGGGACCTGCTCGACGCCGGTGGCGTCGGCACGTCCGCCGTGGTCGTCGAACCCGGGCGGACCACGGTGGCCAAGCGGCGGATCTGTTCCGGCAACCATCTCCACCTGCGCTGCGACACGGGTGACGAGACCCCGCCCCGGCGGGCCACCGCCGCCGCCGTGGCGGCCCGCGTCACCGCCGGGGCCGCGTCGGCCTGTGCCGTGCTGGCCTGTGACTACGGCACGGGGTTGTTTACCCCCGAGCTGATCGGCCGGGTGGCGGCAGCCGTGCGGGCGGCGGGCCGGCGGCTCGTCGTCGACGCCCACGACCTCACCCGATGGGCGGCGGTGCGCCCCGACCTGGTCAAGCCCAATGCGGATGAGGTCGTCGCGCTGCTGCCCGAGGCCGTCCGAGGCTCCTTCGCGCACGACCGGGTCGGGACCGTGCGGCACCACGCGGCACAGATCCTCGCCGCCAGCGGGGCGCGGGCCGCGGCCGTCACCCTCGACCGCGACGGCGTCGTCGTCCTTACTCCCGATGAGCCGCCGTGGCATCTGCCGGCCACCGCCGACGCGCCCGACGAGCGCACCTCGGGGGCCGGTGACACGTTCGTCGCCGCCATAGTCCTCGCCCGGGCGGCGGGCGTCGGGCTGCGTGACGCCGTCCGGCTCGCCTCGATCGCCGCGTCCGTGGCCGTCTCGACCGCCGGCACCGGCATCTGCCCGGCGGCGGACCTGCGCGCCCGGCTGCACCACCTCGGCACGGGCGCCGTCCTGGACGCCGCGCGTCTCGCGGACGTCGTCGCGGCACACCGGGCGCAGGGTCGGCGGATCGTCTTCACGAACGGATGCTTCGACGTCCTCCACGCCGGCCATGTGGCCTACCTAGACTTGTCTTCCGCACGTGCGTGCGATGAGCTAGCTGCTTGATCTCTTGTTCGGATCACGTCGGGGTGACCG
>NZ_CDWRCM010000093.1:0-1773 GCF_977927585.1 Frankia sp. CcWB2
TAGGAGTCGAGATGAAAGGACTTGCGCGTTGCGAGCCCTCCACAGGCCTGTGACCTGCGATGATGCTCTCGATCACGTATTTGTTACTTCATTACGTCCCCATAACCAGCAGCGCCGGATCTTCCGCCGATGCCTGTGACGGCCGCTACCGGATCGGTGACGTTGCCACCCTGGTGACCTTGTCCCTGCGTACCGCCCACTTCTACGAGGATGCTGGCCTGCTCGCGCCGGTAGGCCACACAGCGGGTGGTTTCCCGCTGTACGACGACGACGTACTCGACCGTTTTTTCCTCATTAAGAAGATGAAACCGCTGGGGTTCACGCTCGAGGAGATGCGGTCTCTCATCACATTGCGTGAGCGGATCGGCCAGCCCGATCTTGCCCCAGATCATCGCAGGGAACTGCGGGAACGGCTGAGAACCTGGGTTACCCTGGCCGAGGAGAAGCTCGCATCCCTGCAGGAACAGGTGCGCCTCGCCGAGGACTTCATGATTGGCCTGCGGGACGATACCGCCCGGTCGCTGCGGGAAAGCCCGGATCGCCGGGACGTCGTTGATCAAGGCGATCTTGGTCCCGGTCGCCTGGACAGCTCGTTCCTCGATTTTCTCGATGATCCCTTCGGGCCCGAGGAGAACTGACCCGGCCCGCTCTACCCGGCCCGCCCGGGCCATCCGGGCCGGCATCACGAGGCACAGCGCCCCCCACCGGCCTGGCCGCGGTGGCGTGACCTCATGTCCCGTGGTGCCTCATGTCCCGTGGTGGTCGAGCCGCGCTGCTGGAGATCGGTGACGGTCCGGGGCTGGGGTTCGTCACCAAACTGCGGCCTTCCCAGGCAGGGACACCCTCCGGCGGTCGGCTCGACACGGGTCGAGGGTCGGCGGGTGCCGCCCGGGTGGACCGGACGATCCGGCGGGGGCGCCACGGGATCCGGGACTGGCCGGGCAGGCGTCGTCGTCCGGTATCCCCTTGGGGAAGGTCGCTGGAGTCGTTCCACGGGACGTCGCGTCTGCCGTGAGCAGATCTGCCGCCAGCAGATCAGCGCCATGGGCGCGGATTTCCCGGCAACGCTGGTGACGCCGGCCCATCGTGCTCGCACCCATTCCCGACGGCCGGCGGGAGGACGTACCATGATCGAATCTTTTCCGCGCCTCACGCAGGCCGGGCCGGGGGGTCCGCACCGGGCTACCGCGCAGGCCGCTGCACCCGGGCTCGGCTCCGCGGACGACCAGGTGTTCAGCCGGCTCCTCGAGAACCGGATCGTGTTCCTTGGTTCCGTGGTCGAGGACGCGGTGGCCAACGCGATCAGCGCCAAGCTGCTGCTGCTCGCCGCCGAGGATCCCGCGGCCGACATCTACCTCTACATCAATTCGCCGGGTGGCTCGGTGTCCGCCGGCATGGCGATTTATGACACGATGCAGTACGTCGGAAACGACGTGGCGACGGTCGCGCTGGGTCTCGCCGGTTCGATGGGGCAGTTCCTGCTCTGCGCCGGCACGGCGGGCAAGCGATACGCGCTGCCCCATGCCCGGATCATGATGCACCAGCCGCACGGCGGCATCGGCGGCACCGCTGCTGACATCTCTATCCAGGCCGAGCAGATGCTGTACACCAAGCGCACGCTGCAGGAGCGAATTGCCTTCCACACCGGGCAGACCGTCGAGCAGATCGAGACCGACTCCGACCGGGACCGGTGGTTCACGGCCGAGGAGGCCAAGGAGTATGGTCTCGTCGATCACGTGGTCGCCCGGGTGGATCAGGTACCCAGTGTGGTCA
>NZ_CDWRCM010000093.1:2051-2500 GCF_977927585.1 Frankia sp. CcWB2
GGGCGGGCCGCACCGGTTTCGGCCCCGGCGGCGGGAGCGGGCGATGACCGGGCGGCCTCCCGCCGCGAGCGGGATCATGCTGGGCGGCGGTGCACCGAGGGCCCGTCACGTCCTGCCGAACATCGTGGAACGGACCTCCCGCGGTGAGTACTCGATGGATCCGTACTCGAAGCTGCTCAAGGAGCGGATCGTCTTCCTCGGTGTGCAGATCGATGATGTGTCGGCGAACGACGTGATGGCGCAGTTGCTGTTCCTGGAGCCCGAGGATCCCGACCGGGATATCTCGATCTACATCAACTCGCCGGGTGGGTCGTTCACGTCGTTGACGGCGATTTACGACACGATGCAGTTCGTGCGGCCGGACATCTCGACGATCTGCATGGGGCAGGTGGCGTCGTCGGCGGCGGTGCTGCTGGCGGCGGGCACGCCGGGGAAGCGGTTCGCGCTGG
>NZ_CDWRCM010000093.1:2742-4618 GCF_977927585.1 Frankia sp. CcWB2
CCTCATCGACGAGGTCATCATGAGCCGTAAGGCCGCCCGGCTTCTATCGGCACGCAGCGCCTGACCGGGCGCGATCCGGCGGTCCGGCGGTCGGCCGCTCCGGCCGGCTGGCCGGCCACACGTCGACTGGCCACAGGCCGACCTGTCGACGAGCGTGCCGGCGGCCGCCTTCCGGCCGAACATGCCGCGGCCGGAAGGCGGCTGCGGGCCGGGACCACCTGCCCGGCCCCCCCGATCTCCCCGATCCCCGCGGACCGGGAGCGACGGCGGCTCGCCGCGGGCCGGGCACCACCACCCGGCCGGTAGGGACGGCGGCCCGGAAGCTCGGCGAGAGTCCCAGGTTCGGCGACACGCCGAAGGGCAATGCCGCGCCGACCGTTGCGCCGATACCGGTTGTTTCGATGCCAGCCGAGCCTGTGATGCCGACGGTGGCCGTGGTGCCGCTGGCGGCGTGCAGGTCAGCGGAGAGGACGCGGGCCGTGATCGGTGGTGTCGCCTGCCCGTGGACGGCGGACAGCGACCCGGGCGATGCTACGGGGGTGACCTCGGGTTCGAGCCGGGCGAGCTCCAGACGCACCTCGTCCAGCAGATCGGACAGCCGGATGTGCAGCGCCCGGCAGACCGCGGCGAGGATCTCCGAAGACGCCTCCTTCAGGCCGCGTTCGATCTCCGAGAGGTAGGGCATCGACACCCGCGCCGCGTCCGCCACGTCCCGCAGGGTGCGGCCCTGAGCGAGGCGACGCCGACGCAGCGCCTGCCCGACCAGCCGGCGCAGCAACGGCATCTCGGCATCATCGGTCATCGCCATCAGGAACCTCCGGGGGGACTGGTGCCTTGAGGGGTCAGGGGAATCGGAGGGGCGCTCGCGTCCTGATAGCTACACGCGTCCCGGATACTGATCACGTGGGTGGGAAGGCGACCGCTGCCGCAGCCACCCCCCGGGTAAGTCGATGGAGAACTCAGGCACCGAGCGTATCCGCTGCGCCCTCGCCGGAACCGCAAGTACCGCACCCGGCATTCCGCCCGCACCTTCGCCGCGAAGTTGCCGGCGGCCGCCGAAGTTGCCGGCGGCGGACGAACCGTGCGGCGCCGATGCATACGGCGACAACGTGTGAGGCGACGGACGCCGGAAGTGGCACGAAGATGCACCGAAGGTCGGTATTTCCACATCATCCGCGCACTTAGCGTTGTTTCCGTCGTGATTCATCCTGGCCGTCCGGTCTCCGGAACGGTCGTCGCGGTGGCCCGCTTAGCCGGGGCCGCCAGGGACAGGAGATCCGTGGAGGCTCCCACACATGCCCCGTGCCGTTGCCACTCCGATGGCCGTACCCATGTCCCTGTCCTCGGCCGCGCCGGTGCCGATGGCGGTCCTCGGCACCCGTCCCCACGCCCACCTCGAGCCGCCCGGCGCATCCCCGCGAGCGACGGCGTCCGGGTCGTTTCCCCCTGCTCCGGCCGTCGACATGACCGGAGACGACCGCGTAGCCCTGTGGCAGCAGCGCCTGCTCGAGGCGGAGTCGGGGATGACGACGTTCCTGCTGGAACACCACGCCGATCTGCGTCTACTCGACTGGCTGCATACCCAGGCCGAGATCTTCGCCGACTTCCCGACGCCTGACGATCGTGATCCGACGGCCTGGCAGCGGGTGTTCTTCCGCGCGCAGGCACTGATCGAACGGTTCATCGTGTCGCGCTGGGGCGAGGCGGAGCTCGTCGACTGGGCGAGGGCCAACGCCTCGGTCTTCGGCAAGGTGGAGCCCGAGCCGACCGGCCGGCCCGCCGACGTCGTCCACCGGCTCGCGCGCCAGGCGGATCTCTACTCCTCCCGTTACGCGGTCGATACCGACGAGCCCACGCGGGCGGCCCTGATCATCTC
>NZ_CDWRCM010000093.1:5085-5960 GCF_977927585.1 Frankia sp. CcWB2
ATTGTCCACAGAGCGGAGATCAGGCCATGACCCTCGTGACCGACAGCGGTCGTCCCGGCGCCGTCGACGATCCCGGCCGACCCGCCGGTGACCACCCCGCCGGTGCGACGGCCGAGCCCCCGGTCGACCCGCCGCTGGGAATCCCGCCGCCTGCCGCGCAGGGGCTGATTACCGGGGAGCGGTACCGGGCGAGCCTCAACGACGGCCGCGAGGTGTGGCTCGACGGGGAGAAGGTCGCGAACGTGGCGGCGCACCCGGCCTTCCGGGGCGCCGTCGACGAGCTGGCCCGGCTGTTCGACCTGCAGCACGAGCCGGATCTGCGCGACGTGCTCACCGTCCACGAACCCGAGGCGGGGACCCGCGTCGGCTGGTCCTACCAGCTGCCGCGCACGCTGGACGATCTGCGGGCCCGGCGGCGCAGCACGGCCGTGTGGATGCGCGAGTCCTGGGGTCAGCACGGCCGGTCGCCGTCGTTCATGGCGAACGTGGCGGTGGGCCTGCTCGACTTCCGGGACCATCTGGAGCGCAACCAGGCCGGCTTCGGTGCCAACGCGGTGGCCTTCTACCGGCACTGTGCGGCCAATGACCTGGTCCTCGGCCACGCTCTGGGTGACCCGCAGATCGACCGGACCACCAGCCCCGTGGACGATCCCGATCTCGCGCTGCGCATCATCGCCGAGCGGGACGACGGCGTCGTCGTCCGGGGCGCCAAGCAGCTCACGACGCTGGCCCCACTGGCCCACGAGGTGCTCGTGTACCTCTCGGCGAGCTTCGCGCAGCGCGAGGCCGAGCAGTTCGTGATCTGGTTCGGCCTGCCGCTGGCCACCCCAGGTGTGAAGATTCTCTGTCGGGAGCCGCTGGGGGCCCGGCCGTAC
>NZ_CDWRCM010000093.1:6318-7452 GCF_977927585.1 Frankia sp. CcWB2
GCCCACACGCTCGCGTCCCGGTTCGACGAGCAGGACGCCATGCTGTTCTTCGACGACGTGCTGGTTCCGTGGGACCGGGTGTTCCTGCTGCGCGACGGCAACCTCGCCCGGGTCGGACTCGGGCGGATCAACGCCTGGAGCGCGGCCGCCGGCCACATCCGCTACCAGGAACGGCTGCGGACCCTGCTCGCCGTCGGCACGCTGCTCGCTGACGCGATCGGAGCCTCGGGGCTGCGTCACGTCCAGGAGGACCTCGGGGAGTTGGCGAGCTACGTTGACCTCGTCGGGTACTTCCTCGACGCGGGGGAGGCCCGGGTCGAGACGACGGACGGCGGCCTGCTCGCGCCGGGTAACACCGACGCGAGCCGCGTGTGGTCGGCGCAGGTCGCCGGCCGGGCAGTGGAGATCGTGCGGCGGATCGGCTCGTCGGGTGTCCTCATGCAGCCCAGCGAGCGTGACCTCGCCGCCGCTGACCTGCGGCCCTACCTCGACCGGTACATGCGGGGCGCGAACCTCCCGGTCGAGGAGAAGTCGCGGCTGTTCCGGCTGGCCTGGGAGCTCACGGCGGACAGCTTCGGGCAGCGTCAGGATCTCTACGAGTTCGTCCACCGCGGGGACATCACCCGCAACCGGATCAACCTGCTCCGCCGGGACGACCTGGGACCTGTCACCGACCAGATCCGGGAGCTGATCACCCGTCCGCTCTGAGGCCTGACGACCGGGGCTGTCGGGCCGGACGGAGGGGCCCGGGGACGGCGTGCGCGGAGGGTGTTAGCGATACCACTGCCTACCTGGTTGAGCTATCCGAAGGTGCCTACGGTCGGGTCAGCCCCCTGCACGCGGGACGGCGGGGTGATACCGCCGTCCCGTGTTCGCTCCTCGTGGTAAGGACCCGGAGTCATGACGATCGGAGCCGCCCCGCCCCCTCCCGTCCGCGCCGAGGTCTCCGGGTACTCCGGGTACTCCGGGGGTCCGCCGCGGGTCAGGGTTCCGGCCTGTCCCGGGGTTCCCGTTCGCGCCGAGGCGTCCGCGCAGCCCGAGTGTCCCGCGTACGCCAAGGATCTCACGCCCACAGAGATCGACGGCGGTGTGTCGGTGTTCCTGCTGCACGCCCATCCGGTGACCGGGGTTGGG
>NZ_CDWRCM010000093.1:7793-17970 GCF_977927585.1 Frankia sp. CcWB2
CTGCACCTGCTGCTCTCGACGATCTGCCGGCTCGACGTCGTCGGCCGCAGCCACCGGCTGGATGCCGCGCTGCCGCAGATCCGCCGCTCGCGTCCCCGGGTGCTGCTGCTCGGGCTCGCGGGGGACCTCGCGACCGACCTCGCGGCGGTGCGCCGGCTGCGCGCGGAGGCCGACCGGATCCCCATCACGCGCGTTCTGCTGTTGCGGCCGCTGGCCACCTGCGCCGAACTGACCCAGATCCTCACCACCGGGGCGTCGGGGGCGGTGCTGCCGGACACTCCGCCTGCCGACCTCGCCCACGCGGTCACCATCGCCGCGCTCGGCGGCGTGGTCTTCCTGCCCGCGCCGCCGCCGACGGGGGTGCCGGGGCCGCCGGTCCAGGCCGAACTGCCACCGCAGGTCCTCGGGCTGACCTCCCGGGAACGCGCGGTGCTCGGCCAGCTCGCCCGCGGCCTGTCGAACGCGGAGATCGCTTGCGAGCTCGCCCTGGCCGAGGCAACGGTCAAGCGGTACCTCACCGGTGCGATGCGCAAGATCGGCCAGCCGGACCGGCTGCGCGCCGGCCTCTACGCCTATCGGCACGGACTGCTGGACGGTCCGCATGCGGGCTGGACGGGCCGTGGGCGCGGATCCGGCCGCGGATCGGCGCTGGACCGAGCGCCGGACCGGGTAATCGAATGATCGGGGTGGCCGCGGGCGCCATGGAGGGATGAACACGTTCCGCGAGTCGGTGTTTTCGATGGTCCGGATTCCAGTCGATCATCACAGGTCTATTACTTGCGGTTATCGGTAGGTTGCTTCGGGTATCGAAATTTGTGCCGACGTTGTTTGATCATGTAAATGACACGATCTTTCCAGGTAAGCGCCGGACATGGCCGCCGGGCGATGCCACCATGGGACTGTGTCTTCTTGCGTTGGACGGTCCGCTCGGCCGTTTCGGCCTGCGCTGATCCGGCGGTGGTGGCTGGATTTCAGCCATCACATGGGTGACTGCTGTTAGGCGTTGTTGGCGACTGAGAATAGTAGCAGTCCTGCTGACCGCGTGTCCCTGTGTCGATGCTGTCCCGCCCGCCGGATGTGCCGGATGTGCCGGATCGGCGGTGTCGACAAGGCCGCCCGATCCGACTGGAACCGATGAGCGACGACGCCCGCCAGCGTGAGCTTGGATTCTTTCTTCGTGCCCACCGTGAGCGCCTGCGACCCGAGGACGTCGGGTTGCCCGCCACACCTCGCCGCCGCACCCCGGGGCTGCGCCGGGAGGAGGTCGCCGCCCTCTCCGGCCTCGGCCTCGCCTGGTACACCTGGCTGGAACAAGGCCGGGTCGCCGCGTCCCGGCAGGTCCTCGAGGCCGTCGCTCGGGCCCTGCGGCTCGACGACGACGGTCGTCGCCACGCCCTGGCGCTCGCCGGCCTGCACACGCCGCCGGCGGACCGCCACCACACCCTCGTCAAGGCGCTGCGTTCGGTGCTGGACAACTGGCCGAACTGTCCGGCGTTGCTACTCGACCGGCGCTTCGACGTCACCGCCTGGAACGACGCCTACACCGTCCTGTGGGGGGATCCCGCCGACGTGCCCGAGCCCCAGCGCAACCTGCTGTGGATGCTGGTGGCGCAGCCCCGGACCCGGGACGGGATGGGCGGGTCCGAGGACGTGGCCAAGGACCTGCTCGCCCAGTTCCGCGCCCAGCTCGGTCATCATCCCGACGACCAGCGCGGCCGTGCCGTGCTGGAGCTGCTCGAACAGGCGCGCCCCGAGCTGCGTGCCTGGTGGCAGTGCCGGTCCGTGCGCGTGTTCACGGGCCGCACGGTCAGCGCGGCCACGCCGCTCGGTGACATCTCGCTGATGCTGTCGGTGCTGCGACCGGGTGACGACCCGGAGTCCACCATCTGGCTCCAGACGCCCGCGACGCCCGCGGACCGGGAGCTGCTCGCCCAGCTGGCGGCCGAGACGCCGGGCGAGACGCCGGGCGAGGCGCGGCGCCCGGGCCCCGCCGCGCGGCAGCGGCTCTCGGCCTGACCGCGACCGGCGGCCCAGCCTGCGGCGAGTTGCTGGGATGGGGTAGTGAGTTTGCTGGGATGGGTGAGGTGCATCGCGCCGAGCCCGGTGTTCTATGTCGAAGTCGTCGGGATTGACGGGGGCCCGGACGCGACTGTCGCTTGCGTCTCCCGGTCTGGTCGGCGGCTGGCCCAGCGGTTGATCCTCGCCCGGCGGGAAGGCCGGTGGCGGCCGGAATCCGGCGTTGTCTCGGGTCCGACAGTTCACCGCGCGGCGGCGGGTTCAGGATGGTAGATGACGGACCCGGTGTGATAGATGTAACGGCGAACGGTTTCGCCGTATCACCGTCGAGCCGTCGCCCGGATCGGTCACCCGGCTTGGCGGCGACGTTCGGGGGAGGCGACGTTTGGGACGCGATGACGTTTGGGATGAAACAGGCACGGCGCGCCGTCGGGTTCGACGGAAATACCGGTGAACGCCGGCGATCGACGGTGGTGGATTCCCGCATGGTATGACGCGGGAATCCACGGGTGACCGGCGTTTCCTCGGGGCGTCGGCCATCCTGGCGGGTGCGGGAGAACAGGAGATCTGGATGATCGACCAATTGTGGCTGTACCCGCCGCTTGCCTACGGGCGGTTGGGCCCGTCGCCTACCCCCTGTGACAACTACGTCTGGGGCCCCAACGACCTGTCGCCGCGGGGCACCGGGCGCACGATCGTCCAGCCGGCCGAGACCCTCGATGTCGCCGAGGACGGGACGGTCACCACCCGGCTGCCGGCGACGGTGACGTTCAAGGACGCCGCGGGATTCCGCCCGGTGTGCCCGTTCTTCGAGCTGCACGGCGCGTGGACGACCGACGGGGTGACGCACGAGGGGCCGATCACCCCCGATGTCCTGGCGGCCTTCGGTCTCAGCCTCTCCCAGGTGCGGTGGGAGGTGGAGGTCGCCAACCTCAAGCCGCATCACTACACGCAGGTCGACGACGACCGGATCGCCGCGAAGGTGAGCATCGCCGGCGACGACACCGGGCGGCGCCCGCTCGACGGGCGCTCCCCCGAGGGCGCCGCGACGCCGCTGGTGCCCGTCGGCAGCCGCGTCCCGCTGGGCAGCGTGCAGCTGACCCGGCCGAACACCGAGCTGCCGGAGCTGCGGCTGCGGTTCACCCCGGCCGTCGGCGCGGTGTACGGCCCGACGGACCTCCCGGCGCAGACGAGCGTCTACGTCCTGCCCGCGGACCGGCTCATCCTCAACCCGCAGTCGACGTGGAGCGGCTTCGCGCTGACCGGCGACGACCCGCGCACCAACCCGGGCGCCGAGAACAGCGCCAGCCTCGGGCTCGTCGACGACGTCTGCGACGGCACGGTGCGGGTCGTCCTGCCGGGGGGACTCACCGCGACGGCCCGGATCGTCGTCGGGCCGCCGGACTTCGCACCCGACCGGCGGCCGTTCACCTCGGCCGCGGACGGCCTGACCGACCGGGTCCGGCGCGCCGACGTCCGCGAGCCCGCCTACGTGGCGGACGCGGCCCGCACCACGCTGGAGGTCCGCGACCTGTTCGAGCGGATCTTCGAGACGGTCGGCGCGGTCAACATCGACGCCCAGAACGACCGGGCCCGGTTCGAGAACGCCGCGATCGCGCGGAGCCGGCGGGAGCCGGTCGAGTCGGTCCGGGACCTGGCGTTCCCGGCGGCCGAGCCGGTGACCGGCCACCCGCTTCCGCTGACCGAGGCGGGCCGGGCGCGCCACCGCCGGTTCCTGGCGCTGGAGGGGCTCGAGGACCTGTTGCGGGAGCGGCCCGAGCTGCTCCCCGCGGTCGTGCGCGAGCCGGCGACCAGGGAGCGTTACTACGACCGTCGCATGCCGGCGCTGATGCGCGGCTCCGACCGCCATCCGATGCACATCACCCGGCGGCAGTACGATCTTCTTCTCGCCTGGAGCGCCGCGCTGCGGCGGGACATCGAGTCCGGCACGTGACGGTCCTGCTGCAGATCGGTCGCCGCCCGCCGGGCTGGGAACCGCGGCCGGCGGAAGGAGAGCGGGCCGCCGTCTCGGGCGGCGCGCCGGATCCCGCCGCCGAGGTCCGCCTGTTCCGCAGCACACGGGGTGCGCACCTGTTCGTGACGGACGGCAGTCGGGTCTACGACCTGCCCGAGGACGTCGCGCGGCGAGTGGAGACCTGGCTGGGCTCGGGCGGGGCGATCGAGCTCGATCCCGGACTGCGCGCCGACCTGGGGCTGGAGCCGTCCACGCCCCGGCGCATCGACGGGCGTCCGATCGACCCGCCACGGCTGTCCGCCCTGTCGCTGAACGTCATGCAGGCGTGCAACATGTCGTGCGCCTACTGCTACGCCGACGAGGGGCGGTTCGGCGGTGCGGCCCGGGCGATGCCGCGCGGGGTCGCCTTCGCGGCGGTCGACCGCCTCCTCGCCGAGTCGCGGCCGGGCGCCGACGTCGTCGTGGGGTTCATGGGCGGCGAGCCGCTGCTCGCCGCGGACCTCGTCCATGAGGTCACCGTCTACGCGGCGCGGGCGGCCGCGGCCGCCGGGCGGCGGGTGCGGTTCTCCCTGACCACGAACCTGACCGTGCTGCGTCCCGAGGACGCCCGCCTCTTCGCCGAGTATCCCTTCGCCGTCTCGGTGAGCATCGACGGCGACCGGGACCGCAACGACGCGCTGCGGCGGCTGCCTGGCGGGGCCGGCGGGGCCAGTGCCTACGACCGGGTGCGGGCCGGGCTCGACCTGCTGGCCCGCCACGGGCGCCCGCGCCACCTCGCCGCCCGGATCACCGTCACCCCGGCGAGCGGCCGGCTGCGCGACGTCCTCGACCATGTGATCGGCCTCGGGTTCGACGAGGTCGGGTTCGCCGCGGTCGTCGCGTCGCCGGACCCGGCGCTCGAGTTCACCCGCCCGGCCTTCGACGAGTTCCTGCGGCAGATGGTCGAGTGCGGCGAGGTGGCGCTGCGCGAGCTGGCCGCCGGTCGCCGGTACCCGTTCGGCAACTTCGAGACCGCCATTCAGCAGATTCACCGCGGCAGCCATCGCCCCTACCCGTGCGGGGCGGGCGCGGGGTACCTCAGCGCCGCCGCGAACGGCGACCTGTTCGCCTGCCACCGGCTCGTCGACGACCCCGACTTCGCCATGGGGTCGGTGGCGGCCGGCCCGGACGACGCGGCCCGGGCGGGTCACCTCGCCCGTAGCCACGTCGACCGGATGAGCCCGTGCCGCTCGTGCTGGGCCCGGTATCTGTGCGGGGGCGGCTGCTATCACGAGGTCACCCGGCGCGGGCGGCCCGGCTGCGACTACATCCGTGGCTGGCTCGCCTTCTGCCTGCGGGCGTACGTCGAGCTGTCCG
The DNA here is from genome assembly GCF_977927585.1 of Frankia sp. CcWB2. NCBI lineage: Bacteria > Bacillati > Actinomycetota > Actinomycetes > Frankiales > Frankiaceae > Frankia > Frankia sp. CcWB2. Next base: position 13,141 of record NZ_CDWRCM010000093.1, read on the forward strand.
CGGCGCGTCCCGATTTTTTCGACGGGCGACCGCCGGCGTCGGCGATGTACGGCGGCAGCGGCAGTGACCCGACCACCGTCGCCCGGTGATGGTGCGCCGCCCGGTGGTGCGCCGCCCGGTGATGAGGCGTTGCTCGATGAACTCGATGAGGATGCGTCGCCCGGCGAGGTGCGTCGCTCGAGGAAGGGGCTGAAACATGGCGGATCCCGTGCCCGGGCCACCGGCCGGGAAGATCTTCCCCCGTAACCTGACAGCGCGGGCGGACCACGTTGTGCGCGGCAACCCGGCCGGCACCCGTCCCGAGAGCGGCGTCGACAACTGCTATCCGGGGCTGGAGTTCGACCAGCGTAACCTCGACAAGGCGTTCTTCCCCGGGCTGACCTTCGAGTTCCACCGTCCGGACGGCGCCGTGCTGCGCCACGTCGCCGCCACCGGTGTCGCCGCCGAGCGCGGCCTGACCGACGCGGATCTGCCCCTGCACCTGTGGGCGGCGTCCAAGCCCGACGTCGTCACCAGCGCGGACGGGCAGGTCCCCTACGTCAACTTCCAGCGGCGCGATCGCACCAGCGTTCCGCCGCCCGCCGACCTGGCGACCGAGGTCGGCCGCCGGGAGCTGGAACTGGACTACCCCGAGATGCTCCCTGCCTGGAACGACCTGGCCGTCGTGCTGGACGGCCGGGAGACCGGCGGGGGCGCGCCGCCGCCGCCCCCGGAGCCGGCTACCGACGAGCTGACCCGGGACGAGGTGCTCGCCGAGCTGAACTACCTGGCCACCGTCGAACATGCCCTGTCGGTGGAGTACCTGTTCGCCCACTACTCGCTCGACGCGCCCCGGCTACTGCCCGACGACGCCGACGAGCACACCCGCCGCGTGCATGCCGCGGCCACCGAGGTGTTCTCCATCGCGGTCGACGAGATGCGGCACCTGCGCTGGGTCAACGAGGCGCTCACCCTGCTCGGCCTGCCCCCGAACGTCGGCCGGGCCGAGCGCATCCACCGCCAGCTCGACCGGCCGTTCCAGCTCCAGCCGTTGACCCCGGCACAGCTGGACTGGTTCATCGAGGTCGAACGGCCGAGCCAGGGAACGGCGTCGGGCATCGACGGGATGTACGTGCGGCTGCTGCGCACGATCGATGGACGGCCCGACCTCTTCCCCGAGCGGGACCGGCTCGTCCACCTCGTCAAGCTCATCATCGACGAGGGGGGTGAGCACTTCCGCCGGTTCGGCACGGTCAAGAATCACCTCGCCGGGCTCGCGCCGGAGAGCTATCTGCGCACGATGCGGCCGGATCCGGTCGACGCGCTCACCGGCGGTCTGGCGGATCTCAGCGACCAGAACTACGCTCTGCTGCTCAGCGCCCTGCAGGCGACCTTCGCCCTGGGGGGCCGGGCCGGCGGGCAGCTGCTCGAGCAGGCCCGTCGGGCGATGTTCAGCCTGCACGAGACGAACCACCTGCTCGCCGCGCGCGGCGTGCAGCCGCGCTTCGCCCTGCCCGGTCCGGTCACCCTGCCCATTCCGGTCGCCGACCACGCCGCCGGGCTCCGGCGGGCGCAGGAGACCGTTGCCGAGCTGGGCGGCTCGGCGGAGCGTCGACTCGTGCTCCAGCACGGGGCGGCGCACGAGGCCCTGCTCGCCGAGCTCCTAACCGCCGGCACCGCGCCGGCCTCCGCAACGGCCTCCGCAACGGACGGGGAGCCGGGCGGCTCCCGGACGGAGGAATGACCGAGGTCGTCGTCGCCGGGGCTGGGTTGGCCGGCCTGACCTGCGCGTACCTGCTCGCCGCCCAGGGACGGCCCGTCCGGGTGACCGGATGGCAACCGGATGCCCGTGAGCGGGCGCCGGATACCGGCGGTGCGCGTCCGCGCTGGCTGGTGCTCAACGAGCTGACCGTTGCCGTGCTCCGGGACGTCTGGGACGGCGGCGCCGGCCTGTTCGAGGACGCCTGGCCGATTCGGCACCGGCACGTCCGGTGGGGCGGGTCGGCCACGACGCGGCGGCTGGAGCAGCCCAGCCTGGCGGTCGACGGCAGCGTGCTGGTCCGCCGGCTGGGCGCACGGCTCGCCGAGGCGCACCCGGACCTGGTCCGGTTCACCCCGGATGGCCTCGCGTCGCCGCCTGCCGCGTGGCTGGTCACCGCCGCTGCGCCTCCACCAGGCCGACCGGCCCGACCCGTCGAGCTCGGACGCCGAAACATGATCAGCGCCGAGGTGCGGCTCGCGCCGGCCGAGCCCACCGCCACGAGCCGGCTGGTGGCCGCCGGGTCGGCATGGGTCTTCCTGGCGCCGATCGGCGAGCGGCAGGCGTTGGTGCAGGCGATGGTCCCCGGGCCCGTCGCCCGTCCCGTGCCGCTGCTTCATCGGCTTCTCGCCGAGACGGCGCTGGGAGCACGATTGACGGCGCTGCCCGAGACCGTCGTGGTCGTGCCCGCGGCGCCCCGGTTCCTGCAACCGCCCTGCGGGCCGGGGTGGTTCGCGGTGGGAGGCACCGCCGCCCGGTTCGACCCGCTCAGCGGCTCGGGGGTCGTTCACGCCGTCTGCACGGCGATCCTCGCCGCGGCGGCGATCGAGGCCATTGACCGGGGTGCCGACGAGCGGGACGTCCGCGCGCACGTCACGGCCCGGGTCCTAACCGCCTTCTTCGAGCACGTCCGCACCTGTCTGGGCCTCTACACCTCCGCCCTGGACACCTCGGATCCGGACACCTCCGCCCTGGCCGCGACGGCCTGGCGGGACGAGATCGACACGATGGCGGGTGCCCTGCGCCGGTTCGGCGCGGCCCCACCGCCCTCCTTCGGCTTCACCCTGGTGGACCGCCACCTCGTCGCTCATCCCCGTTGACGGCTCCACCGAGGTGGCGTGGCGCACCGCCGGACGGACATGCGCGACGCCGGGCGGGGCGCGCGGCACGTGCGGGTGGGCCTACGGGCGATGCGCACGGGCTTGCGGCCCGATGCCTATGAGCCGCGATAACAGGATGAACCGCTGCCTGTCTGGACTGGTACGGCAGTAGCACCATCGGCGACTACCTCCCCGTTCGTGCTGGTCCGTGCCCGTACGGCACGCGCCCGGGCCGCCGGTTGCGGCTCCGCGTGCCCCTCGGCCGCCGGGCCGCATGACCTGGTGAGGCCATCGTCGCGTCCGCCCTATCTGGAGCATCCATGAAACGCCCACGTTCCCGATTCCACCCCGCCGTCCGCGTCGCGGCCGTCGCGGCCGCCGCCATGCTCGGCGCCTGCGCGTCCGATCCGGCACCCGTCGGCTCCACCAGCGCGAACGGGGCGGGCGGAACACCGCACCGGGGCGGCACGCTCACCTTCGCGGTGGCCACCGAGGGCGACTGCCTCGACCCGCACGTCAGCCCGGCCGACGTCACCGCTGTCATCCAGCGGGGTGTGTTCGACTCGCTCGTGGCGCAGCAGCCGAGCGGCGGGGTCGGCCCGTGGCTGGCCACGTCGTGGACGGTCTCCGCCGACGCGAAGACGTTCACCTTCAAGCTCAAGGACGGCGTGACGTTCCACGACGGCACACCGTTCGACGCGGCGGCGGTGAAGGCGAACTTCGACCACATCGCGGCGAAGTCAACGAAGTCGCAGTACGCGGTGGCGCTGCTCGGCCCCTACGTCGGCACCGAGGTCGTCGACCCGCGCACGGCCAAGGTCACCTTCTCCAAGCCGTACGCGGCATTCCTCGCCGCGGCCGCCACGGCCTACCTCGGCATCGAGTCGCCGAAGAAGATCGCCGAAGCGCCGGACACCCTCTGCTCGGGCGGGCCGAACTCGGTGGGTACCGGGCCGTTTCGCTTCACCCGCTATGTGAAGGGATCGGTCGCCGAGTTCACCCGCAATGACGGCTACACCTCGGCCCCCGGCGGCGCGAAGCACACCGGCGCCGCCTACCTCGACAAGCTGGCCATCCGCTTCCTGCCCGAGGACGCGACGAGGGTGAGCGCGCTGCGCAGTGGGGAGATCGACGCCGCCGACGGCGTGCCGGCGCAGAACGTCGCCGCGCTCGAGGGCGATAACTCCCTGCGGCTGCTCAAGGTGATTCCGCAGAACGCCAACTACTCGATCCACTTCAACACCAGGCGTGCGCCGTTCTCCGACGAGCGGGTCCGCAAGGCCGTCCAGCGCGCCGTCGACGTCGACACGATCGTGAAGACGGTCTACGCCGGCCAGTACGCCCGCGCGTGGAGCACCCTGACGCCAAAGAACATCGCCTACGATCCCAGCCTCGAGAAGGCCTTCCCCCATGACGTCGCCGCGGCGAACAAGCTGCTCGACGAGGCCGGCTACACCGGCCGCGACGCCGACGGCTACCGCACGAAGAACGGCGCGCGTCTCGTCCTCGACTGGCCCTACGTCGGCGCCTTCAACCGCGAGCAGCGCGACATCGTCAGCCAGGCGGTACAGGCCGACCTGAAGAAGGCCGGCATCGCCACCAAGCTCTACTCGATGGACTCGGGCGCCTACACCACCCAGCGCAACGCCGGCGGCTACGACCTGATCGCCTACAGCTGGGGCAAGTCCGACCCCGACCTGCTCCGTACGCTGTTCGCCTCGAATCTGACGTTCACCCAGGGCGGGGCGAACAGTTCCGGGATCGCGGTGCCGGAGGTCGACGAATGGCTCGCGACCAGCGCCGGCACGACGGATCTCGCCGCCCGCAAGAAGGCCTACGGGCAGGTGCAGAAATATGTGATCGACCACGCGTACACCCTGCCGGTCTACGTGTTCACCCGGACTGTCGGCACGGCGTCGAAGGTCCACGACATCACCTTCGACGCGGACGCCTTCCCGCTGTTCTACGACAGCTGGGTGGGCTGATCTAGGA
>NZ_CDWRCM010000094.1:0-16269 GCF_977927585.1 Frankia sp. CcWB2
TCCAGACGTGGTGGACTAAACGTCCGTGTCGAACCCGCGACGCGGACCACGGGATGGGGTCGCGGCGCGTCAGGCCCTTTCACACCGCAAGGTCTCAGTCGGACGAGGCGGCATCGTCCGGTGTAGCGGTGGCGTCGGCGGAGCGGTTGGCCGCGAGGGCGTCTACGATGGCGGAGAACTCGACCAGGGCGGCCTGGAGATCTCAACGATCTCACGGGCGATGACGTCGGGAGGTAGCAGGCTGTCGGCGTCGTCAAGGCTGGGGTCGCGCAGCCAGGTGATGTCGAGGTTCGCCTTGTCCCGAGCGGCCAGCTCATCGTAGTCGAACGGGCGGAACCGCTCGGACTCGGTGCGGGTGCCGCGCGGTTCCCCCGGCCGGTAGCAGGCGACGAAGTCGCCGAGGTGCTCGCGGCGCAGCGGATTCTGCTTCAACGTGAAGTGCTGGCCGACCCGCAGGTCGTACACCCACAGGGTCGCCGTCCACGGCGTGCCCGGCCGAGCCCGGCGCCTGTCGAAGAACAGCACGTTCGCCTTGACCCCGCCGGCGTAGAAGATACCGGTGGGCAGCCGCAGCAGGGTGTGGACGTCGTATTCCGCCAGCAGCCGGCGGCGGACCGTTTCCCCCGCCCCGCCCTCGAACAGCACGTTGTCGGGCACGACGACGGCGGCCCGGCCGTCCACGTCCAGCGACGACGCGATGTGCTGGACGAAGTTGAGCTGCTTGTTCGTGGTCGTCGTCCAGAAGTCCTGCCGGCTGTACGCAATATCGTCCCGGCCAGCGCGGCCGTCCTCACCGATCACGGTGATTGAGGACTTCTTGCCGAACGGCGGGTTGGCGAGGATCATCGTCGGATTCCCGCCGTACCGGCCGGCGAGCGCGCCCCCGACGTCGATGAGGGTGTTGCCGTTGGGGTGGCCGATGCCGTGCAGCAGCATGTTCATCGCGGCGAGCCGGGCGGTGCCGTCTACCAGCTCCATACCCCGGATCTTTCCGCGGCTGAAGCCGGCGCGCTGCTCCGGCGACAGCGTGGCGCCATGATGGCGCTGGATGTAGTCGGCGGCGGCCAGCAGGAAGCCGCCGGTGCCGCAGGCAGGATCGAAGACCGTGTCGTCCGGACCCGGCTGGAGGCAGTCGACCATGGCCGCGGTCAGCGCGCGGGGAGTGAAGTACTGGCCGGCGCCGGACTTGATATCCTCGGCGCTCTTGGCCAGCAGCTCCTCATAGGCGTCACCCTTCACGTCGACACCGGTCGACGACCACTCCTCCTTCTTAATCAGATCGACGATAAGCCGCTTGAGCTTCGCCGGATCCTGGATGCGGTTCTGCGCCTTGCGGAAGATCACGCCGAGCATGCCCGCCTCCTTGGCGAGATCCTCCAAGGTGTGTCGGTACGCGGTCTCCAGGTCGTCGCCGTCGTAGTCGAGCAGCTTCTGCCACCGGTCCGCGACTGGCCGCAGGGCTACGTCCGGGTTGAAGCTCCGGTAAGCCCGCTCGTGCGCCATCTTCAGGAACAGCAGGTAGGTCAACTGCTCGACGTAGTCGATGGTGGAGACGCCGTCATCGCGCAGCACGTCGCAGTAGTTCCACAGCTTCGCGACGAGCTGCCGTGCCTTCGCGCTCACCCCAGCACATCCTTGTCGTTATCGATGGCAACATCGTCGAGCGGCAGCATCGGCGCGGACACGACGGCCTCGACGGAGGCCCACTCTCCCATCGGCCGGGACGCGGTCCCCACCGCCGCCGCAGACTGCCCCTCCTGCGCCGGAAGCTTGCGTGGCCGCCGCCTCGGCGCCTTCACCGCACCCGCCCGCTCCGCCCGGATCCGCTCCAACAACACCGACGCCGACTCATCCGCCGGATCCTGCGCCACCAGCCGCCCCGTGAATGCCTCCGCCAACAACGCCTTCCGTAGCACGGTAGCCTTCGCGAGACCTCCACGCACCAGACGCTCGCCGGTGTCCAGGACACTCAGCCATTCTTCGGCTGCGCTGACCAGATCAGCCTGTGCTTCTACCGGGGGAATCGGAACGGGAAGCCGCTTGATCTGGGACAAGCTGATCGAGGCGAGGTTGACGCTCTGCCGACCATTTTTCTCGCACCAGCCCTGACCGAACTCGTTGGCATGCCAAGCGAGCAGCTTCGGATGCAGAATTCCGTCATACAGACGAACTCGAAATACATGGTTCTGGTGAATACACCCGTCGATCTGTCCGTCCCACACCCACCCACGTCCAAGCTTATCGCGGTCCCCACCTTCGTTCAGAAGAACATCGCCCGGCTGAAGAGTGAGCGCACGAGCCTTGGCTGCGGGCACCCGGATCGTCGATATCTTCGCAAGATCCAGATAACCTCGCTGCACATTCGCCACACGCAGGTACGGAACCTCAGGAAGGTCCGGGTCGGATTTCTTCTTGCCGTCCTTGGTCACCCCACCCACCACGTCGGCGATCTCTCCAAGACGGCACCAGTGCCACTCCAGTGGAATCCCCGGAACATCACCGTCTACCGACACTCGATCATGAAGAAATGTGACACGTGGCGCGTCGGCCCACCGACCAACCCTGCCGAAGCACACCGCCGACAGCAACGAACTTCGCAGATGATCAATTCGCAATAACGTACGTTCCAACCCGCCTACGCCTTGCCTGATTCTCTCAAGCGACCCTTCGAGGACTGCGACAATGCGGCGCTGCTCGACCAACGGAGGCACCGGGAGAGGTACACGTCGCAGCTCCCCGAGGCCAAGACGAGGTCGACCGACTCCCCTGATCTTGGACGCCGAATATCTTCGAGACCGCGGTGAGGTCAGGGCATGAAGCAGCCAACTCGGTTCGATGGAAGGGTGGGGCCGAACCCGAATACAATCGGCCTTCACGACAGCTGGCACTCCGAGATCCGGAACAATACATGCCCGAGGGAGTTCCCCACCCAGCGAGGCAGCAACGAGGTCACCCGCGTGCACTTCGTGCGCACGCAACTCCTCGAAATGATCGAGGTCTATATAAGCCTTGTCGCTGTCGTTGAAAGCACCGTCACCAATGTTCTGAAGGCGAATCACTCTGGCACCCGACGAAGTGTAGTGGCGCGAAGCCAGGTTCGACCCAAAAGGCCCGTCGGTGATGGCTCTGGGTTCTACCGCCAGCAGGTCTTCCAGACAGGCCCATTCCCAGCCGGGGGGAGGTCGGTCATGCGGTGAGGCCGGCGCGGAGGGTGCCGAGGACGGTGCTGGCGCGGTCATTACCGAAGGCGGCCAGGAAACCGTCCGTTCCGCCGCGTTGAGTGAACGGCCACTCGTCCAAGTCGCCGTCAGCGAAGCCCGCCGCACTCACCACGATCTCCTTGATCTTCTCCAGCCACCACGTCTGGTCGCGGGTGAACGTGACGCCGACGTGCCGCTGCGCGGCGAGCCAGGCGGTGAACCGCTCCTCGACGACGGTCCGGTGGGGTCGCGGCTGGACGTCAACGCCCAGCTCATAGCGGATCAGCCCGATCAGATCCAATGGTCCGTAATTTACCTCCGGCTCCTCCGGCGCCAGCCCCAGCACCCGGTACGGCCGCCACAGCGTAGTCGGCGACCACAGGTACGGTGGTCGGGCGATCCGCGCCGCCAGCTCGATCACCTGGGCGTACACCGGCCGCGGCCCGCCGCCGTGCTCGTAGGACGCCTCGATCAGAGCGATCTCGTCGTGGTGCTCGCGGAGGAACGCCCGCCAGGAGGTGACCTGATCGCGCGCCAGCTCGGTCCGGTCGACGCCCCCGGCGGAGAGCAGGACGTCCGCGTTCACCTCGTCGATGGTGATCTCGTGGGCGCGGCGGATCTCCAGCATGCGGGCGCGTAGGGCGGGATCGGCCGCCAGCGGGCGCACCGCCGCCTTCACCAGCTCGCGGATAGCGGCCGGGCCGGCGGCCTCGGCGTCGGCCAGCCGGTCCGGGTCGGCGGCCTGGATCAGGCTGCCGATCACGGACGTCAGCGGCGTCTGCGCGAGGGCCTCCAGCTCGGTACGTTCCTCGGCGGTGAGCTGCTGGTTGAGCCGGGCGAGCCGGGAGGCGAGTGTCGCCGTTTCCGCTGCGGTGATCTCCAGGCTGCCGGCCTTGCGCAGCAACGCCTCCAGGCTGATCTGCCGTTCGGTATGCCGGGTCAGTGGGGCCGCGTCCACCCGCTTCGTGTCGACGACGCCGATCGCGTCGACCAGTACGAACCGGTCCTTGGTGCGCACGTCCGGGGTGACGCTCTGGAACTCGGTCGGGTCGATCGTCCGCGCGCCGCGCCCCTTCATCTGCTCGAAGGCGACCGGGCTCTTCGGGTTGCGCAGGAACAGCAGGCATTCCAGCGGACGCACATCCGTCCCGGTGGAGATCATGTCGACGGTGACGACGACGCGGAGCTCCGCCGAGTTCCGGAACGAGGCCAGCAGCTCCTCGGTGTTCCGTACCGAGTAGGTGATTTTCGCGGCGAAGTCGTTGCCCCGGTTGAAGACCTCCCGGATCCTGCGGACGATCTCGTCAGCGTGGTTGTCGTCGCGGGCGAACACCAGCGTCTTCGGCACCTCGGTGCGGCCCGGGAAGATCTCGGTGAACAGCCTGTCCCGGAACGTCGTGAGCACCAGGTCGAGGTTTCCCTCGCTGATGACGGATCGGCCGAGCTGGTTCGGGCCGTAGCTGAAGTCGTCGTCCAGCTCCTCGTACCGCTGCGCCCGGGTCCGCCGGTCACGGCGCGGCACGGTGATGCCGGCCTCGATGGTGTCGCCCCGCTCGCCATGCTTCGTGCGGATGCGGTAGACGTCGAAGTCGACGTTGACCTTGTCCGCCACCGCCTGCTGGTTGGTGTACTCGCTTACCAGGTTCCGCTGGAAGTACCCCAGCGTCTGCTTCGTCGGAGTCGCGGTGAGCCCGACCTGGAAGGCCTCGAAGTACTCCAGCACCGCCCGCCATTTCCCGTAGATGGAACGGTGACACTCGTCGATGATGATGAGGTCGAAACTCTCCGGCGGCAGGTCGGCGTTGTAGGATACGGCGGCCGGCTCGGCGTCCTCGTCGCCCATCTCCGCCGGGCCGTCGTCGAGGTCCGGGTCGTCGGTGTCGGCATCCGGCACGCTGCGGCCCGACAGCACCGCGTACAGCCGCTGGACCGTCGAGATAACCACCTGCCAGGAGTCGGCCATCCCCGAGCCGGCGAGGATCTCGGCGTTGTACAGGTCGGTGAACCGGCGGCCGTCATCCGGGATCGGGTAGCCGGAGAACTCGGTGCGCGCCTGCCGGCCCAGGTTGTTGCGGTCCACCAGGAACAGGACGCGGCGGGCCCGCGCGTGGCGCAGCAGCCGGCAGCTCGCGGTCACGGCCGCGTACGTCTTTCCCGCACCGGTCGCCATCTGGATCAGCGCCCGCGGCCGGCCGGCGGCGAGCGAACGTTCCAGCCCGGTCACCGCGTCGACCTGCGCCGGCCGCAGCGACCCGGTGGCCAGCGGAAACGCCGCCGGCATCGCGGCGAGCCTGGCCCGCAGGGTCGGGTACGCCGGGTCCTCGTCGGCCTCCCGCATCCATCGGGCCAGTGTCGCCGGCTGATGGAAGGAGAAGACCCGCCGGGCTCTCGGTGCGGGGTCGAGGTCGTTGGTGAACTGGGTCTCCACCGCCGTTGTCTCGTACCGGAACGGCAGCGGGGCACGCCAGGCGGCCATCCGCTGCTCCTTCGTCAACGTCTCCGCGTATCGGGCGGACTGGCTCTCTACCTGGGTGAGCGGCGTCCCCTCCCGCTTCGCCTCGATCACACCGACCAGCGCCTGGTTGACGTACAGCAAGTAGTCGGCCGGACCGGAGGCCGTGCGCTCCTCACGCACCGCCACCCCGTCGGCGGCGAACAGGTTCAGCGCGGAGACGTCCTGCACGACCCATCCGGCCGCCCACAGCAGCCGGTCGACCTCGGCCCGGACCTGGACCTCCGTGCGCGGCTCGCGGGCCGCCACCCTGGCCCGTTGGATGAACGCCTCACGCTCGTCCGCCGTCGTCCGCCGCTCACGGCCGCCCACCCCGGATACCCGCACGCCGGTCTGCGGGGACAGCACCTCACGCACCGACATCGCGTCGGCGTCGGCGTCGAACACCATCCCCTCGACCGCACCACCGACCTGCGCATCGGACCGGTCCGCGGAAGAGACCACCGTGAGCGTCGAGATCCGCCCATGGAGATCCACAACGGTGGAATGCAGCGCCTGCATCTCCGCCTGAGCGTGGGCGAGTGCCTGCTCGGCCTCCGCCCGGGCGGTCCGCTCCGCCGCCAGCCGGTCATGGCTGCCGTCGAGGCGGAGCCCCGTCTCAGCCAGGCGATCCCGGTAGGCGGCGAGCTCCTCGCGCAGCCGGCGTAGCTCGGTCGCCTCCGCGGCAGACGGCGCCGCCGACGCCGCCGACGGGTCCGGGGCGGCCGGCGGGACGAAGGCGAACACCGTCCGGTCACCGGTGAGAAAGCGGTGGAACCACACCCCCAGCTCGAAGCAGTGACCCACCATCGTGAGCGCCACCCGGACCTCACCGAAATGGCCGTGCACCGCCTCGTTGCCCGTGCGGCGAACAGCGTCGAACGCCCGCTTGATGCGAGGCTCCAGCAGACCGGCCCTGGCCAACGCGTTGACCCGGTCCACCTGGTGGTTTCCACGGGCCCGCGTTCCGGTCTCGGCAACCATCCGCTCGGCCAACGCCTCGCCGAACTGGCGCGCCTTCATCAGGGACGTGTTCGGATCGGGGTAGATGTACGACTCGGCGCTCGCCCCGAACAGGACGAGCAGCGGCTCGTGGTCGAGCAGGAAGCCGAAGTTCCGCGACGCCCGCGCCAACCTCACAATCTGTGCGCGCAACGCGCCGTCCACCACGCCCCCCACGCGTCCGAGTCGCGAAACCGGCTCCGGAACGAGGCCAGCCGCCTACCATAACGTACATCTCATCCATCAGGGGACAAGTCTTCTTACTGGTCGTTTCTAGCCATGATGTGGTGACACTGCTACGGTAGGTGGCAATGTCGATCGAACGGCCGGATGCGAGCATCGATGCACCGGCCGCTCCCGGGAGACCGGGGGCCGGGCCGAGCCAGGCCGAGGTGAAGGCGCGGCTGCTCGACCGGCTCACATCATCGGAGGCAGACTCCCCCGTTTCCGCCGACGACACCGAATCCGATGGCTTGGCATCCGCAGGCTCGGCCCCTGAAGGCTCGGCGCGGCCGGAGACGGAACGTTCCAGGATCGACGCCAAGCTGGACGCGCTCGATCGACGGAACACCTCGGGTGATCGTGCCCCGTGGCCGGCCGACCGTCGGTCGGCAGAGGACCCGCGGTCCACCGATCCTTCGCCGGTGGAACGCAAGCTCGCGCTGCTCGACCGCGGGCCCGGCGGTGAGATGGACGCGGCCAGGAAGCAGGATCGGCCGGCCGGACCGGAGAAGCTGGGGTGGCGGCTCACGAGGATCTGGCGGGAAAGCCTCCCGACTCGAGATGGACGCGCCTTCTTCGAGAAGTCCGACACGGACATGCGGAGGACCGCGATGGCCGCCGAGCCGGTCCCGGGAACCTACACAGCCGACCTGCATGGCGACCCGTCGGGATTCCGGGTCGGCAAGGTCGCGCTCGACGCCCGGCAGCTCAGCGCGCTCATCCGCGCCGACGAGAACTGGCGCGGCCGACCGGTGCGGCTGCTGTCCTGCGAGACCGGGCAGGGCGACAACCCCGTGGCCCAGAAGGTCGCGGACGAACTCGGGGTCGCGGTGACGGCACCGACCGAGCTGGCCTGGGCCGACGACCGCGGTAACGTGTGGACGGCCTCGAGACGCCGTGACGAGTTCGGCGTCCTGGAGGAGACCATTCCATACGACGGCGCCTGGGGGGAATGGGTCTGGGACGCATCCATCGCCTACTATCTCGAGGAGCACGATCTTCCGCCGGAGCCGGCCCCGCCTCAACCCGCCTGAGCTGCCCCTATTCGCCGTAGATCGTCTGGCCCGTCATGTGATGGGTGTCGTTGAACCCGCGTAGTACCGCCGGGCCGTCGGAGTACCAGTCGATGGTCGTCATCGACACCAGATCCAGGTGGAGGCGGTAGAGCACGGCCGGTTCCGCCGCCAGCGCCAGCTGGGCCAACCCCTTGATCGGCGTGACGTGTGAGATGACGAGGACCCGCCCGCCCGGCTGCTCGGCGAGCAGCCGGTCACGCACCCGCGCCACCCGGGCCACGGTGGCGATCAGGCTCTCCCCGCCGGGCGGCGGGACGTGCGGGTCGGCGAGCCAGGCATTGAGCTCGTCGGGGAACTTCTCACGCACCTCGGCGAAGGTCAGCCCCTCCCAGGCGCCGAAGTCGGTCTCCCGCAGATCGTCGACGACGACATAGTCGCGGCCGAGGGCCTCGGCGGTCTGCCGGGCCCGCTTCAGCGGCGAACTGACGACGAGATCGAACGGCTCGTCGCGCAGCCGGTTCGCCACGGCCGCGGCCTGGCCGAGCCCGACGTCGGTCAGGGCCGCCTCGACCGTCCCGCTGAACCGCTTCTCCACCGAGAGCGGGGTCTGCCCGTGACGCAGCAACACGGTCGTCGTCGGTGGTGCGGGCGGCGCCATCCAGCCGGAGAGCCGGTTTGTCGTCGGCGCGCGGTGCGGGACCGGGTCCGGGGACTGCGGGACCGCGGGTTCCCAGGCCCGCCCGGCGGCGGCGGCGTCCATCGCCTCGTTCGCGAGCCGATCGGCGTCGGCGTTGCGCGCGCGGGGCACCCACTGGAAACGGACCGCGGGGAACCGGGCGGCGAGTTCCGTCGCCTCAACCACCAGCGGCCGCATCGCCGGATGCTTGACCTTCCACCGGCCGCTCATCTGCTCGACAACGAGCTTGGAGTCCATCCGAACCTCCACCTCGGCGTCCGGGGCGATCTCAGCGGCGGCCCGCAGCCCGGCGATCAGCCCGGAGTACTCGGCGACGTTGTTCGTGGCGCGCCCGATCGAGTCCGCGCGCTCGGCCAGCAGCTTCCCCGAGCCGGCGTCGCGGACCACGGCTCCGTAGCCCGCCGGGCCCGGGTTGCCCCGCGACCCGCCGTCGGCCTCGATGACCAGCCTGCGCACGGTGCCCATCTACATGCTCCCCTCGTCTGACCCCGAGGCGGGCGGTCCCGCCGACGGTGCTACAGCCCCGATTCGGGGGTACGGACCAGGATGCGCCGGCACTCCTCGCAGCGCACCACCTCATCTGCCGGCGCCGCCGCCACGGCGCGCAGGTCGCCGCCCGACAGCTCGAGATGACAACCCTGGCAGCGGCGGCGCAGCAGGGCCGCGGCGCCCACTCCGCTGGAGGACGCCCGGATCCGCTCGTACAGCGCGACCAGCGCCTCGGGCAGCTCCGGGACGAGAGCGTCGCGGTCGTGGCGCAGCCGCGCCACCTCGGCGTCGATCTCGGCGTAAGCCTTGTCCCGCGCGGCCACCGCCGCGTCGAGCTCGGCCTGCAGGGCCGATCGCTGCTGGGACAACGCGGAGAGCCGGCTCTCCAAGCCCTCGACGATCTCCATCTTCTCGAGCGCGTCGTCCTCGAGCACGCCCTGACGGCGGGTCAGCGAGGCGAGCTCCGCTTGCAGGTTCTCCAGCTCACGCGGCGTTGAGACGGCGCCGGAATCAAGCCGCTGGGAGTCACGGGCCGAACGGGTCCGCACGAGGTCGATCTCATTCTCCAGCTTGCGCTGGGCACGCGCGACGTCGCTCAGCTCGGTCTGCACCCCGACGACCTCACCGTCCAACGAGGTCAGCGCGGCGGTGCGCTCGGTGATGACGGCGTGCTCCGGCAGACCGCGTCGGCGGGCCACCGACCGGTCGATACCGGTGTCGAGCGCCTGCAGATCGAGCAGGCGGAGCTGAACTGCTGGGTCGGCCTTCATCGATTCCTCACTGGTACGCCTGAACGACTACACCTGGCCGACCAGGCCGGGGCGACCAGGCCCGACCCGACGCGGCGCCCTCCGTGACCCGGGCCTCGCGTGACCCGGGCCTGCGCGCCGCCGGCACCGCCTACCGGGACGGAACGTGCACCCGCCAGGGATCGGTCACGATAGCGGATACCGACGTGCTCACCGTACGTCCCCCCGCCCGCAGACCGGCGCGCAGGCGGGTGGCGGCCTGGCTCAGCCACGGCCATTCACTCGCCCAGTGGGCGACGTCGACCACCACGACCCCGTGCGCACCGACGGCGTCGAGGACGTGGTGATGCCGGCCGTCCGCGGTGACGAGGACGTCCGCTCCCGCGGCCTCGGCGGCGGCGACCAGTTCTCCCCCCGAGCCGCCGCACACCGCGATCCGCCGGACGAGCCGGTCCGCGGTACCCGTCGCCCGGACCCCGCCCGCCGTCGCCGGCAGCGCCCGGACGACCCGGGCACAGAACCGTTCCAGGGACTCGGCCGCGGGCAGGTCACCGATCCGGCCGAGGCCCCGGCACACGCTCGCCCCGCCGGCACCGCCCTCATCACCGGCACCACCCTCATCACCGACACCGCCCTCGTCGGCCCCGGCGTCCGCCGGAGCGGGCAGCGGGGCCGGGCCGGGCAGCAGTCCCGGGCCGAGCAGCGGGGCGACGTCGCGCAACCCCAGGGCGTCGGCAAGCGCGTCACTCACGCCCGGCGCGGCGACATCGGCGTTCGTGTGCACGGTGTACAGGGCGACGCCGGCCCGGATCAGGGTGGCCACGACCCGCCCGCCCGGACCGGTCTCGGCGACGCCGTGCACTCCCCGCAGGACCAGCGGGTGGTGGGTGACGAGCAGCTGAGCTCCCACCGTGGCGGCCTCGGCCGCCACCTCTGGGGCCGGATCCACCGCAAACAGGACGGCCGAGACCGGCGCGTCCGGATCACCCACCGCCAGTCCCACCGCGTCCCAGGACTCGGCCCAGGACGGGGGGAAGAAACGCTCAAGCACGGCCACACAGTCACGCACTGTCGCCGACGGAAAGGTCACCACCGTGACCCTACCCGCTTCGTCGCAGCAACCTGCCAGTGCCCGGTGCCGCGCCCGGGCGCCGCGCGGGCGGTCGCCCCAGCCCTGTAACGTCACCGGTGGCAACACGCCCGCAATGTGCTGGCGAGCCGCGAGGAAAGGGCAGTCGTCATGGCGGACGTTTCAGTGCGATTCCAGGTGGCGGGGGATGCCGAGATCGTGCTGAACCTCGCGACCCCGCAGGCTGTCCGGCTGGTGGAAGCCATCATGCGCAAGGTGGCCGAGGCCATGGGCGTGCCGGAACGGCCCGCCGTCGGGGCCATGTGGCCCGACGTGCCATCGGCGCAGGCACCGTTCGCTCCGGACCGGCGCTGAGCCGCCGAGCCGCTGAGCCACCGAGCCACGCGGGCGGTCGTCCGTCACCGGCGGCCGCCGGTGACGGGCAGCCGCCGGAGCCGATATCTGACTGGGCGCTGCCCAGTCGGTGGATCCGTGGCGCCACTGTCCGGCCGATGGACGCCCGCCGCCGGCTATGTTGGCGCAATCCCTTCGGACAAAGGGGACGTAATGAAGTAACAAATACGTGATCGAGAGCATCATCGCAGGTCACAGGCCTGTGGAGGGTTCGAAACGCGCAAGTTATTTCATTTCAACTCCAAAGCAGGCGAAGGTACCAGATCGGCACTCTGCGCGCTTGTTTTCGCAAAAGCCGGCGCAGCAAAGCCGCAACACGATACAACTCCGCACAGCCATCCCCACCGAAAGGAAAATGATCAAGTATGGCGGGGGACGTACCGGCCGACGAACACGCGCTCATCATCTCGGCCGGCGGGGAGACGGGCCGAGCACTCCGTGCGGCGTTCGCGGCGATCGCAGCCACCGGCGCATCCTCGGATGACGGGGTCGACCAGACCGCCGAGAGCGACGGCTCGCCAACCGATCCCACCCTGGCCAACGAACGACAGCCGCTGCACCGCTACGGCAGGGTCCACGTGCTGGGCCAGCCTCGGGACATCTCCACGGCGACGGCGACGGCGGAACGCGCCGCCGCCCGGCTGGCAGCGACGGTCCTCCCCCCCGCGGACGGCAGCGTCGTGTCGACCACCGGGGTGTCGCCCGGCCTGAGCCGCGCCGAGACGCTCGGGCTAGACGCCTTCCGTCTGCGGGCCAGCGCCGCCTACCGGCATCTCAAGCAGGAACGTCCCCGCGACGGCCGGCCGTGGGACATGGACCGGCCCTGCACCGACATCCCGCCGCCCCGGGGCAGCTCGCCTGATCCGGACCGGCCGGCCCCGCATGCCCAGACGACACCGCATGCCCGGGCGAACGGGCGGGCCGAGGCCCAGAGCCCGACCGCCGCGCCCGCGGACACCCGGACCGCCGCGCAGACCACCCAGGCGCCCTCCCCCACCAGCGCGGCGCTGGAGGGATCGGTGGCCGTCGGGCTGATCCTCGTGGAAGGGCCGACCACCGCACTGCAACTGACCGCCGCGGAACGCACCAAGATCGTGGCCGAGGTGCAGAACGGGTTGTCCTGGTACGCGACCACGAACCCGGCGGCCGACCTGACCTTCCACTACGACATCCAGATCGTGCGGCTGCCCGTCCCAGCGGACCCGAACGCGCCCGACCTCGAGGCGCTGTGGCGTGACCCCACCATGAGCCGGCTCGGCCACGCGGCCAGCTTCGACGGCGTCTACGACTACGTCGACGCGCTCCGGGCCCGGCTCGGCACCCGGTCCGCCTACTGCGCGTTCTTCACCAAGTATCCGCTGGGATACTTCGCGTACTCCTCGGTGGGTGGTCCCCGGCTCGTGATGTCCTGCGACAACGACGGCTGGGGACCGGACAATATCGACCGGGTCTTCACCCACGAGACCGGCCACATCTTCGGCGCTCCGGACGAGTACGCGGGCGCCCAGTGCGACTGCGGCGGTCGGTGGGGGGGCGTTCCACGCCCCAAACGGCAACTGCGACGCCTGCGCGCCCGCGCCCGTCGACTGCCTGATGCGCTCGAACAGTTTCGCGCTGTGCCGCTACACCCCCAGCCACCTCGGCTGGGGCCACGGAGTGAGCGGCAACCCGGCGCTCGTCCAGACCAGGGGGCTCGGCCGGATCAGCAACTTCGACGCCGTCGTCCCCTCGGCCTTCGCCGGGCTGACCCACGTCTGGCGGGACAACGACGCGGCCGGCTTCCCCTGGATGGCCCCATGGCAGACGGCCCAGGAGCTCGGCCGGATCGATGCCGTCACCATGATCCAGAGCACCCTGGCCAGGCCGGGACCCCTCGAGGTCGCCGTCCGGGCCGGCTCGGCGCTGTACTTCCTGTGGCGGGACTCCACCGGTGCCTTCGCCTGGCACCCGCCGACCCGCCTCGCCCAGGGTGTGGGGGGCGTTCCGTCGCTGGTGCAGAGCCGGCTGGGCAGCAAGGGCAACTTCGAACTACTCGTGCCCGCCGCGGACGTCGGCATCCTGCACCTGTGGCGCAACCATGACATCCACGGATTTCCGTGGAGCACTCCGATAGCTGTTCGGCGCGAACCTCGGGCGCGTCGACGCCGTCAGCCTCATCCACGGCACGCTGGGCGGCGGCAACGGGATGTTGGAAGCGGTCGCCCGGGTCGGCAACCGGCTCGTGCACCTCACCCGCGACAACAGGGCGGTCTGGCGCACCGGCCCCGTCTTCGCCGAGGGCGTGACGGGCAATCCGGTGCTCATCCAGAGCGCCTTCCCCGACGGCTCCCGCAACTTCGAGGTGGTCGTCCCCGCCGCGGGCCGGGGACTCATCCACTTCTACCGGAACAACGGCGCGCCATCCCCGGTCTGGAGCGGACCGCGGCCGTTCGCGCCGGAGCTGGGCCGGGTGGATGCCGTCTCGATGATCCAGAGCAACTTCGACGGGCATCTGGAGGTGCTCGCCCGCGTCGGCGACCGGCTCCACATGGTCTGGCGTTCGTCGGGCCCCGGTGCGAGATGGTCGGTCCCCCGGCGCGTGTTCTGAGCCGCCGCGCGGGGTCATCCGGCCGGCGGCGCCCCGGGTGGCCGGTCGGGCGGGAGGTACCCCGGCGTGTCCCAGGGCTCACCACCCGCGGGATCGCGGTGCTTGGCACCCCTCCGCGCCAGCCAGCCGTCGACGAACAGGCTCTCGGCGGCGGTGAGGGACTCCCGCAGCGCCGGGGGAACCTGATCGACGAAGACCCCGCACACCCCGGGCAGGGCAGCCACCTCCGGCGCCCGCGAGGGGGCAGCGCCACGAGAGCCAGCCGGGGGCGCAGGGCCGAGGTCACGGTGCCGAGGACGGCCAGTTCGGCCAGTGGATCGGCACCCGTGCCGGTCGAGAAGCCCCGGTCCGGCCGGTGGAAGACGACCAGCAGCTCCGGCTCGGTTTCCCACACCGGGCTATTCTCCCGCGAACGAACCCGGATGGAAGGCCCCCAGACACCGGCGGCCCACCGTCCGGGCTCCCAGCCCACCGCCCGAACCCGCGCCCGAACCCGCGCCCGGTGAGAATCACAGTCCTTCCTGGATGGACACCGTGGTTACCGGGGGACAGAGTTGGGACAAACGTCCGACTCCTGGTCGTGGACCCGCCCCGGGCGGTCCTCGCCCGACCGCCACCGGCCGCTTCCGGTCCCGTCCGGGGCCGGAGAGGGCAGGGCAGGAAGAAGGCACCGCAGTTGAGCGAGCGGCTTCCTCTGTTCCCGCTTGGGACGGTCCTGCTCCCCGGGCTGGTCCTACCCCTGGAGATCTTCGAGGAACGGTACCGGATCTTGGTGCGGGAACTGCTCGAGCAGCCCGCTGACCAGGTCCGACGGTTCGGAGTGATCGCCATCCGGCGAGGCCGGGAGGTGGGTCCGGCCCTGCCGGCGATCCACGACGTGGGCTGCACCGCCGTGCTGCGGCGCGTCCAGGAGCACTCCGACGGGCGGTTCTCGCTCATCACGGT
The DNA here is from genome assembly GCF_977927585.1 of Frankia sp. CcWB2. Classification (NCBI taxonomy): domain Bacteria; kingdom Bacillati; phylum Actinomycetota; class Actinomycetes; order Frankiales; family Frankiaceae; genus Frankia; species Frankia sp. CcWB2. The sequence continues at coordinate 14,882 of NZ_CDWRCM010000094.1, forward strand.
GGGCGGTGACCGGTTCCGGATCCGCACGGTGGACCGGCACAGCGAGCCCTACCTCGTCGGGGACGTCGATTACCTGCCGGAGGACGTCGGCGACACCGACGACACCGACGACACCGTTCCGGCGGTCCAGCGTCTGCTCCGAACCTACGCCGACCGGCTCGCCGCCACCGGCACCGTGCAGATCTCGCTGCCGGACCTCCCCGACGACCCGATCGCCCTTTCGTACGTGATCGCCGCCGCCGCCGTCACCGACGTCACCGAACGTCAGGGGCTGCTCGCCGCGCCGGACGCGGCCAGCCGACTGCGGGCCGAACGGGCGCTGCTCCGCCGGGAGATCGGCCTCCTGGAAAAGATCACCACCATCGGATCGAGCGAGTTGCGCCGAGTCGATCCCAGCCCGAACTGACCGTTACCCGAACTGGCCCCGGGCCGAACCGTGGGACGTTCGCCCCGTCCGGGGGGATCGACGCTCAGTCCCCAGCCCCAGCCCCAGCCCCGTAGCCGGGCGCGGTCGGACCCCGCCTGTCCTCGGCGGCGTCCGACCGGGCCCGCGAGGTCACCCACAGCCCGACGAGGAGCATGACCAGGGCGGTCACCGGCATGACGAAGTAGAGCCCGCCCGCGCGGACCTTCATGTCCACCAGGTCGGTGAGCAGCGGAGAGGCGTCCTTCGGCAGCGCGTGCAGCAGCTGGGGCGAGCGCCGCAGGTGGCCGATCCAGCCGGCGATCAGCGAGCCGCCGATGCCGCCCGCGGCGAGCCCGACCGGGACCGGCCATCCCGCGTCCCGGACCCGCCAGCACGCCACGGCACCGCCGATCACACCGGCGACCGCGCAGATCTGGGCGAACCGGACGTCGATGTCGCTCTGGACTGTGAACGCCGATTCATGCCCGCCCAACGCCGCGGCGAGATCCAGGTGCGGCGCGGTCGCGGCCCAGAGCAGGCCGAGCGGGAAGCCGGCGAGCGCCATCGCCGCCGCGCAGATCAGGCCAGCGACGGCTGCCGGACGAGCACCGAACGCCCGGCCCGGGCTCCGCCCGGGCGGAGCCGGCTCACCGGCTGCGGGGACGGCAATCGCCGGATCGAGGGTCGGCTGACCAGGGTGGTGCGGCCTGTCCCCGGGTGGGACGTCCCCGGGTGGGACGGACAGCGCGGCCGGCTCGACTCCGCGGATGTCCGACGACCGCTCCGTCATGACGCGCTTCCTGCCACTGGCTGTCTGTCTCCTCGTCCCCGGCCTACCAGCGCATCGTCGCCGACCGGCCGCAGGCCGTTGACCCTACCGCGCCGGGCGGTCCCGCAGTGGTCCTGCTACTACGCCGGATCTGTCGCTGATCTTGTGATCGAACTGGCCCTCTCATGATCGTCTATTGGTGTCGTGCTGCGA
>NZ_CDWRCM010000095.1:0-12695 GCF_977927585.1 Frankia sp. CcWB2
TGCCCATGAGCCCATCCCGCTGCTCACCCCTGCGGACGGGGTACCCCCCGTCATCGTCGACACCGCGGAACTCGCCGCGGCGGCGGAACGCCTCGCGGCCGGCGTCGGGCCGGTCGCGTTCGACGCCGAACGAGCGTCCGGTTACCGGTACAGCCAGCGGGCCTACCTCGTCCAGATCCGACGGCGGGGCACGGGCTCGCTGCTCCTCGATCCGATCGCGCTCGAGGATCTGAGCGTCATCCAGGACGCGGTGGACGGGGTCGAATGGGTGCTGCACGCCGCCAGCCAGGACCTTCCGTGCCTGTCCGAGCTCGGTCTGCGGCCGAGTCTGCTGTTCGACACGGAGCTCGCCGGCCGGTTGCTGGGCTACGAACGGGTCGGGCTGGGGATGATGGTCGAACGGGTGCTGGGCTACGGGCTGGAGAAGGGCCATTCGGCCGCGGACTGGTCAACCCGCCCGCTTCCCGAGCCGTGGCTGCGCTACGCGGCGCTCGACGTCGAGCTGCTGGTGGAGTTGCGCGACGCGCTCGAGGCGGAGCTGATCGAACAAAACAAGATCAAATTTGCCCGGCAGGAGTTCGCCGCGATCGTCGCGGCCCCGCCACGCGAGCCACGGGCCGAGCCGTGGCGCCGGACGAGCGGGATCCACCGCGCCCGGTCCCGCCGCCAGCTCGCGGCGGTCCGGGCGATGTGGACCGCCCGGGACCGGCTCGCTCGTACCCGTGACGTCGCGCCGGGTCGCGTCCTCCCGGACAGCGCGATCATGGACGCCGTGCTGAACGCCCCCACCGACGCGGCCGCGCTGGTCCGGCTGCCCATCTTCTCCGGACCACGGATCCGCCGCACCGCGAACGTCTGGCTCGACGCCCTGCGTGGCGCCGCCGCGCTGCCCGAGGAAGAGCTGCCCGCCCCGGCCGGACCGGGCGGCGACGGTCTGCCGCCGCCCAACTGCTGGGCCGAGCGCGACCCGGTGGCCGCGTCGCGGCTGGCCCGGGTACGGGCCGCGCTGGCCGCCCTCGCCGCCGCCCACACGATGCCGGTGGAAAACCTCCTCGAGCCCGCGTTGTCCCGGCGGCTCGCCTGGTCCCCGCCGAATCCCCTGACGGACACGGCCGTCGCCGGGGCGCTGCGGGCCGGCGGGGCACGCCCCTGGCAGATCGAGCTGACGGCCGCTCCCCTGCTCACCGTCCTCGCCGAGCCGCCGACCGAACCAACCGAACCGACAGCACCGGCCGAACCGACAGCCGAGCCGGCGGGCTGACGGCCGGATCTGCGGGTCGTGGACCAGGGACGGACCGGCGCATCACGACATCGGCATCCCCGGGCACCTGGCATCCATGGCTCCGAGATGTCTACCGGCTGGTAACCGCTGCCGTAGGCTAGCCGTGCCGGCGGTATCCGCGCCGGTGCCGGCTGGCTGTCCGAGCCCTGGAACCGGGTTCCGGACAACGGCCGACGTTCGACGGCGACGAACCAGCGGTCGGTGGCGGCCGCGGGTCGGGAGGTCCCGTGTTCGGATCATCCAGAAACTTCGTACGCGACGTCGTGTTCGTCGACGGGGTCCGAACCCCGTTCGGGAAGGCCAAGGGCGTCTACGCCGAGACCCGTGCCGACGATCTGATCGTGCGGGTGGTCCGGGAGCTGCTGCGGCGCAATCCCTCCCTCCCCCCTGAGCGGATCGACGAGGTGGCGATCGCGGCCACCACCCAGATCGGCGATCAGGGCCTGACCATCGGCCGGGTCGCCGCCATCCTGTCCGGGTTGCCGGAAACGGTGCCGGGCTTCGCAATCGACCGGATGTGCGCAGGCGCCGTCACGGCGGTGACCACGACGGCCTCGTCGATCGCCGTCGGCGCCTACGACGTGGCCATGGCCGGCGGGGTGGAACACATGGGCCGCCACCCGATGGGCGAAAGCGCCGACATCAACCCCCGGTTCGTCGCCGAACGGCTCGTGGACACCTCCGCGCTGGTGATGGGCTCGACCGCCGAGAACCTGCACGACCGGTACCCCAAGATCACCAGGTCGCGGGCGGACGCCTTCGCTCTGGCCTCCCAGGAGAAGGTCGCCAAGGCGTACGCGAACGGTCAGATCCAGCCCGACCTCGTCCCGGTGGCTGCCCGGCACGTCGAGACGGGCTGGGAGTTCGTCACTGCCGACGAGCCGCCGCGACCGGACACCACGCAGGCGGGGCTCGCCGGGCTGCGCACGCCGTTCCGGCCGCACGGGCGGGTGACCGCGGGCAACTCCGCCGGGCTCAACGACGGCGCCACCGGCTGCCTGCTCGCCGCCGCCGAGGTGGCGGCCGGGCTGGGCCTGTCGGCGAAGATGAGCCTGGTGGGTTTCGCGTTCGCCGGAGTCCCCCCCGAGGTGATGGGCGTCGGGCCGATCCCGTCGACGGAGAAGGCGCTGGCCCGTACCGGCCTGACCATCGACGACATCGGCCTGTTCGAGCTGAACGAGGCCTTCGCCGTGCAGGTCCTGGCCTTCCTCGACCATTTCGGCATCGCCGAGGACGATCCCCGGGTCAACCCGTACGGCGGGGCCATCGCGTTCGGTCACCCGCTGGCGTCCAGCGGGGTGCGCCTGATGACCCAGCTCGCCCGGCAGTTCGCCGAGCATCCCGAGGTGCGCTACGGCATGACGGCGATGTGCGTGGGTCTCGGCATGGGCGCCACCACGATCTGGGCGAACCCGCACCACGCCGCGGCCGACTGAGCAGGCACGACCGAGCAGGCACGACGACCGACCCGGGACGACCCGTCCGACACGACCGGGCCCGCGGCGGAACCGAGGGGAGATCCATGACCATCGACGAGGTGACCCTGTCCTTGCCGGACGAGGTCGTCACGGCCGCCCACGCCCGTTACGCGCGGCTGCCCGGGGTGGCCGGGCCCGTCGCCCTGATCACCCTCGACAACGGTCATGACCACACCCGGCCGAACACCTTCGGCCCAGCCGGCCTGCGGTCCCTGCTCGCCGCCGTCGACGAGATCGAGGCGCACGACCCGCCGGTCGCCGCGATCGCCGTCACCGGCAAGCCGTTCATCTTCAGCGTGGGTGCGGACCTGTCCTTCCGCTCGTCGCTCACCGACCCGGAGCAGATCCGCCCATCGCTCGCGGCGCTCGGCCGCCTCGGGCACGAGGCCTTCGCCCGGGTGGGTGAGGGTCGCCTGGGTGACCGGAAGGTCCCGACCTTCGCCCTCGTCAACGGGGCGGCGCTGGGCGGCGGGCTGGAGCTGGCCCTGCACTGCGACTACCGGGCGCTGTCCGCCGGCATTCCCGCACTCGCCTTCCCAGAGGTCTTCCTCGGCCTCGTCCCGGGCTGGGGCGGCGCCCAACTGCTGCCCAACCTCATCGGCGCCGAACGGGCGGTGTCCGTCATCATCGGCAACGCGCTCAGCCAGAACCGCATGCTGCGCGGCCGGCAGGCGTTCGAGCTGGGTCTCGGGGACGTGCTGCTGGAGCCGGCGGACTTCCTGGCGGAGGCGCTGCGCTGGGTGGGCCGGGTGCTGCGCGGCGAGGTCGACCCGGTGGCCGCCCGCGCGCCGGTCGAGCGGGGGGCGGCCTGGGCGGAGGCGATCGCACGGGGCCGGGCGCTCGCCGACGCGAAGCTGCACGGGGCCGCGCCGGCCGCCTACCGGGCGTTGGACCTCCTCGCGCTCGCCGAGACCGCCGACCGCGCCACCGGGTACGCGGCCGAGACCGAGGCCCTCGCCGATCTGTCCGTCAGCGACGAGCTCGCCGCCAGCCTGTACTCCTTCGACCTCGTGCAGAAGCGGGCGAAGCGGCCGGTGGGCGGGCCGGACCCGGCGCTGGCCCGGCCCGTGACGAAAGTCGGGGTGGTTGGCGCCGGCCTCATGGCAAGCCAGCTCGCCCTCGTGTTCGCGCACCGGCTCGAGGTGCCGGTGGTGCTCACCGACATCGACCAGGCCCGGCTCGACGCCGGGGTCGCGGGAGTCCACCAGGAGATCGACAACCTCCTGCTGCGCCACCGCATCACCCCCGACCAGGCGAACCGCTACAAGGCGAACGTCACCGGATCCCTGACCAAGGACGCCTTCGCGGACGTGGACCTCGTCATCGAGGCTGTCTTCGAGGACCTGGCCGTCAAGCGGACCGTGCTCGCGGAGCTCGAAGCCGTCGTAGCGCCCACGGCCGTGCTCCTGACGAACACCTCGGCGCTGTCGGTCACCGAGATGGCCGCTGGGCTCGATCATCCCGAACGGGTCGCCGGGCTGCACTTCTTCAATCCGGTGTCGGTCCTCCCCCTGGTCGAGGTGGTCCGCGCTGCCCGCAGCGACGACGCCACCATCGCGACGACGCTGGCCGTGGCGAAGAACCTGAAGAAGAACGCGGTCCTGGTCGCCGATGCCCCGGCGTTCGTCGTCAACCGGCTGCTGACCCGGTTCCTCGGGGAGGTGCTCGGCGCGACGGAGGGCGGTACGCCGCTCGAGGAGGCCGACCACGCCCTCGATCCGCTGGGGCTGCCGATGTCCCCGATGACCCTGCTCGCCCTCGTCGGGCCGCCGGTCGCCCTGCATGTCGCGGAGATGCTGCACGCGGCATTCCCGGACCGGTTCCGGCGGCCGGCGGCTCTCGCCCGGCTGGTCGAGGCGGGCCGGAGCGGCGTCTACACCACGGGCCCGGACGGCGTCCAGACCGTCGACCCGGACGCCGCCGCGCTCATCTCCACGCCGTCCCCGGCCGCCACCCCGCTGACCGGGGACGAGGTACGCGAGGCGGCGTTGCGGGCGCTCGCCGAGGAGATCCACCTGATGCTGACCGAGAAGATCGTCGCGGAGGCCGCCGACATCGACCTGTGCATGATCCTCGGCGCCGGCTGGCCGTTCCACCTCGGCGGCATCACGCCCTACCTGGACCGTACCGGCATCAGCGAGACCGTCACCGGGCAGCGATTCACCCCGCCAGGCGTCGCCACCCTGCGCTGACCCAATCCGAAATACCGGCACTCAGCACATGGGTGTCTCACCTCAGGCTGGCGAAGAGGGTCAGGCCGTGCGGACCGGTGGCTCGTCGTCGCTACCGCCACGCCGGCCATCGCCGGGGAAATCACCGAACGGGCCCGGCGGCTGAAGATCCGGGGGCAGCGACGGGTCCAAGGAGAACGGGGCGCCGGGCGCCAGCAGGCAGTAGCTTCCGGATTCCTTGCCCACCTGGTACGTCTCGTGACTCGCCGAGGCGCTGCCGCGCCGGACGTCGACCTGAACCTCCCGGACCGTCGGGGAACCCACGGACCGGTGGATCTGCACTCCCCGCACGGCGAACGAGGCGATACCGCCCTGGACATCGTCCAGAGCCCGCATGATGATGGCGAACTCGGACGCCGGGCGGCGTTCCTGGACCGATGGGCAGAGGCGGGCGTAAGCGGCCTCGTAGCGCGAGTCGCTGACCTCCGTCAGGTAGGCGCGGACGGCGTCGGCAGGGCCGTTGGCGGAGCGGAAGAACAGGAACAGGCCTGTCCCGCCCGCGCCGGCCAGGAGGGCGAGCACGAGGACGAGCGGAATCAGCCACCGGGCGGCCCGGCTACGGCGGGGCGCCGGCGGCCCGCCCGGCCACCCGGGGCCCCCCACGAGGTCGGCGGGACGGGTGGCGGCGGGGGCCACCAGGGTGGCCGTTGCGGGTCATGGTGCACCCCCCACCCTCCTCCCACTTCCTCACATTCGCTCCTGCACCACATCATCAGTACACGACAGCCGAGCACCCCGCTGCCGCAGGGCGACACCGACGAGCGCCCAGACCAGGTCGGCGATCGTGGCGAGAAGCCGCGCCACCAGCGCGACCAGGGTCGCCGGCCCACTGGCGACCGCCGGGGCCAGCGCCAGTACCAGTACCGCCTCCCGCACCCCCGCCCCGGCGGGCAGCACCAGTACCAGGAATCCGGCGGTCCAGGCCAGGGCATAGGCCCCGAGGGAGAGCAGCAACAGCCGGCCGCCGCCGACCGCCGGATGCAGATCCCGGACGAGCAGCCAGGTCGCCACCCCGTAGCAGCAGAAGCTGAGCAGCAACCAGCCGGCTCCGGCGGCGACGGCCCGCGGGGGCAGCGGTTCGGTCAACGGTGGGCGGCGCAGCAGCCGGAACGCCAGCGCCAGCAGGCGGGACAGCACCGGCGGGCAGAGCACGACGACGAAGACGGGCACGACCGCCAGCGCCCACCAGTAGTCGGCGAGCGCCTGCGCGGAGACGAACGGCAGGGTGACCGCCGCGGCGAGCCCCCCGCTCGGCACCGCGAGCGCCAATACGACCAGGCTCGCCGAAGCCGCCTTCGACCGGGAGACGCCGTGGTCGCGGGAGAGCTCCATCTGCGCGAGCACCGGCCACACGCTGCCCGGGATGTACTTGCCGATCTGCCCGACGAAGAAGATCCGCACGGCGGCCCGCAGGGGAAGCGCGGCACCCAGCCCTCCCAGCAACGCCCGCCAGGACAGCACGGTGGTACCGACGGCAAGCACGGTGACCACACCCGAGGCCACCACGCCGCCCACGGTGAGCGAGCGGACGGACTCCTCGATCTCGTTCCACTGGCTGACCAGGGCGAGAACCAGCAGCCCGAGGGCCACCAAGAGCGCACCACGCATGGCCCACCAGCGTGGGCCGCGCCCAGCCCGGCGGCGGGAGGCGGCGCCCCGGCGCGCCGACACGGTGTGCTCACCCACCTGGTCAGCCTAGAACGGCGGTCGGGCCGCCATCGTGCCGGGCCCCGACACGATGGCGGATCCCGACACGATGGCGGGTCCTCACCCGCCGAACCCCGATGACCGGGCGATACCCGGGTGCGTTCGGGGTCAGAGCGCCCGAGTCAGGACGCCGGGGTCAGGGCGCCGGGGATCAGCGATGGTCGCCGATGGCCTCGCCGGCCCGCTCGCCCGCCGGGGCCGCTTCGCCGGGCGAGGCCGGGTCGTCCTCGATCGCCGGCTGGCGCTTCGCGACGGCCTCGACGACCTTGCGGGCGAGGTCCTGCGGGGCAAGCCCGACCTCGGCCATGACCTCGTCCCGCTTGCCGTGGTCGAGGAATCGCTGGGCGATGCCGAAGTCCCGCAGGGGCACGTCGACGTCGGCGTCGCGCAGCAACTGGGCCAGCGCAGCCCCGACCCCGCCGACCCGGCCGTTGTCCTCGACGGTGACGACGAGGTCGTGGGCGCGTGCAAGATCGATCAGTGCCGGGTCCAGTGGCTTGACCCACCGCGGGTCGACGACGGTGATGCCGATGCCCTGGCTCGCGACCCGCTCCGCGATCTCCAGGCAGGTCGCGGCCATCGCGCCGATGGAGACCAGCAGCACCTCGCGGCGCTGGGCCACCTTCGGCGAACGGTAGAGCACGTCCACCCCGCCGACCGTGTCAATCGCCGGCACGTCCGCGGCGACCTTGCCCTTGGGGAAGCGCACGACGGTCGGGCCGTCGGTGTTACCCACGGCCTCGCGCAGTTCCGCCCGCAGGGTCGGCGCGTCCCGCGGGGCGGCGATCGCGAGCCCCGGGACAACCTGCAGGAACGACAGGTCCCACATGCCGTTGTGCGACGCCCCGTCCTCCCCGGTGATACCGGCCCGGTCGAGCACGAACGTCACGGGCTGGCGGTGCAGGGCGACGTCCATCAGGACCTGGTCGAACGCGCGGTTGAGGAACGTGGCGTAGAGACACACGACGGGCTTGAGCCCACCCATCGCGAGCCCGGCGGCCGAGGTGACGGCGTGCTGCTCGGCGATACCGACGTCGAACACCCGGTCCGGGTAGGCCTTGGCGAAGGCGCCGAGACCGACCGGCTGGAGCATCGCGGCGGTCAGCGTGACGACGTCGGGCCGCTCGGAACCGATCTGCACGATCTCGCCCGAGAAGATGCTCGTCCAGCTGATGGTCTTCGACGTCGACACCGGCTTACCGGTCGCCGGGTCGATGATGCCGACGCCGTGGAAGTTGTCGGCGTCGTCCTGCTCCGCCGGCGGGTAGCCGAAGCCCTTGCGGGTCACGCAGTGGACGATGACGGGCCCGCCGAAGTCCCGAGCCCGGCGCAGGGCCGACTCGACCGCGACGACGTCGTGGCCGTCGACCGGGCCGACGTACTTCAGGCCGAGGTCCTCGAACATGCCCTGCGGCTGGACGACGTCCTTGATGCCCTTCTTGATGCCGTGCAGCGCGTCGAACAGCGGGGGGCCGACCAGCGGGGTGCGGCCGAGGACCTGCTTGACGACGTCGAGGACCTGCTCGTACTCGGGCGCCAGCCGCAGCGCGGCGAGGTGGTCGGCGAGGCCGCCGATCGTCGGTGCGTAGGACCGGCCGTTGTCGTTGACGACGATGACGACGGGCCGGTCGTCGGCGGCGATGTTGTTCAGCGCCTCCCAGCACATCCCGCCGGTCAGGGCACCGTCACCGACGACGGCGACGACGGCCCGGTCCTCACCACGCAGCGCGTAGGCACGCGACAGCCCGTCGGCGTAGGACAGGGCGGTCGAGGCGTGCGAGTTCTCGATGATGTCGTGCTCGGACTCGGCCCGGCTAGGGTAGCCGGAAAGGCCACCCCGCTGGCGCAGCCCAGAGAAATCGTCCGCCCGGCCGGTCAGAATCTTGTGCACATAGGACTGATGGCCGGTGTCCCAAAGGATGCGGTCGAATGGCGAATCAAACACACGATGTATTGCCAACGTCAGCTCGACAGCCCCCAGATTCGGCCCGAGGTGACCTCCCGTACGCGCGACTGCGTGAATGAGGAAATCACGGATCTCGGCCGCCAGGGTGCCGAGCTCCTCGTGGTCAAGGCGCTTGACGTCCTGCGGACTACTGATCGTGGACAGAAGCGACACGGCGTGAACTCCCTCTCCCGAAAGGGGATCGGTCCGGGTCCGGCAAAGTCTACGCAGCCCGCCTGGTCCCTTGCAGACGGGCACCCGACATGTGAGTTCCTCGTAGACCGTCAGGCAATAGGCCTGATCGCGGTAGAATCCACCTCCCCGGTTGTCCACTATTGGTCCGGATCCGAGTACGCGGATGCACACACTCTGTCGGCGTGGCGCGCGGGCGACACGCCGGGACGACCAGGTCGTGCCAGAAGCGGCCGGAAGTGGAGTCCACGCCGTTCCGGCGACACTTCTGGTACCGGCGCAATCACACCAGGTTCGGACTCCGGTCCGCGCCTCGCGGCTCGAGCAGCGCCACACACTCGACGTGGGCGGTCATCGGGAACAGGTCGAAGGCGCGCAACGCGACGAGGTCGTAGCCCACGGCTGCCGCGGCGGCGAGGTCCCGACCCAATGCGACGGGATCGCAGGCGACGTAGGCGACCGCGCGGAGGCGATGGGCGAGCAGCGCGGCCACCACCGCCGGGCCCGCCCCGGTGCGCGGCGGGTCGAGCACCGCGAGATCGACCCGGCCGGCCGGCCCGCCCGTACCGAGCACCCCGCGGATGGTAGCCGGTGTCACCCGCAACGCCCGCAGCGAGACCCATGGCAGATCGGCGAGGTTGTTCGCCGCGGCCGCGACCGACACGGCGTCGGACTCCAGTGCGATGACGCGGCCAGCGGCGCCGACATCCTCCGCGAGGAACGCCGCGAACAGGCCCGTCCCGGCATACAGGTCGAGCGCGGTCTCCCCGGCTCGGGGACGCAGGGCCCCGCGGACCGCGTCCACCAGCACGCCGGGAGCCGCCGGATGGACCTGCCAGAACACCTCCGGCCCGAGCCGGAACCTCCGCTCCCCCACCACCTCGACGACCTCCCCGGGGACTCCGGCCTCCCCGGTCCCGGCGCGCCCGTCGTCGACGACCGTCCCGGCGCCGGCGGGATGCACCGCCACGGCCACCTGCCCGGTCGCCGGGCTGGCCGCGACCTCGACGGCGTCGGCCCCGGGGAACCGCCGGCCGGCGAGCGCCGCGAGGACGAGGGGGTGGGCAATGCGGCAGTCCGGCGTCGCCACCACCTCGTGCGAGCGGCTCGCCCGCAGCCCGACCTCACCGCCGGCCGTCACCGCGAAGCGCATCCGAGTCCGCCACGCCAGTCCGTCGTCGACGCCACCGGACCGGTCGGATCCGGTCAGCCGCTCCGGGCCGCTGACGGGCACCGCCTCGACCAGCACCTCCAGCGCCGGCTCGGCGCCGGGTCTGGCCTCGGCCGCCGTCCCGAGGCCGGACCCGGCGTGCGCGAGGCTGACCCGGGCGTCGAGGCCACCGAACCGCCGAAGGGCGTCGGCCACGACCTCGGCCTTGCCGCGCCGCTGCGCCGCGAGGCCGGCATGCTGCCAGTCGCACCCCCCGCACAACCCTGGGCCGGCGTGCGGGCAGGGCGCGACCACTCGGTCCGGCGAGGGCGTCAGGACGGCGACCACGTCCGCCCGCCAGTACCGCTCGTGGGAGGCGTCGGTAACTCGGGCACGGACCCGTTCGCCGGGCAGGGCATGGCGGACGAACACCACCCGACCGCCCGAGCGGGCGACGCAGAAGCCGCCGTGGGCCACCGGCCCAACGTCGAGGTCGAGCAGCGAGCCGACCGCGATCCCCGGGGCGCGGGCCTGCCGTGCGGTGTCCCCGGAGACGCGCGATCGCGCGGGCCGGCGCTGTCGACTCACCGCTTCCGCTCCGACGGGCCGGGAAGCGTGGCCCGGCCCTGTCGCACCGCGCCCGCCCCGGTCCGCTCGAGCCGCTGCTCGGCCAGCCTGGACGAGGCGAGCTGCCAGGGCACGCTGGTGACCATGACGCCGGGCTGGAAGAGAAGCCGGGCCTTGAGCCGCAGCGCGCTCTGATTGTGCAGGAGATGCTCCCACCAGTGACCGACGACGTACTCGGGGACGTAGACGGCGACGACGTCCCGTGGGCTCTCCCGCCTGATCCGGGCAACGTAGTCCAGCACCGGGCGGGTCACCTCCCGGTAGGGGGAGGCCAGCACCACGAGATCGACGGTGATCCCCCGCTCCGCCCACGCCTTGCGGAGCCGATCGGCCTCCGCCTGGTCGACGGCGACCGTGACCGCGACGAGGCTGTGTGGCCGCGACGCCTTGGCGTAGGCCAGGGCCCGCAGCGTCGGGGCATGGATCTTACTGACGAGGACGACGGCGTGGATCCGGGAGGGCAGGGTCGGCGGCCCGGGTTCCGGGGTGAGTTCGACCGCGACCCGGTCGTAGTGAGCCCTGATCCCCCGCATCCCGAGAAAGATGATCGGGATAGCCAGACAGACGATCCAGGCACCGTGGGTGAACTTCGTGACCAGCACGAGGATCAGCACGGTGCCGGTGAGACAGGCGCCGAAGAAGTTGATCGCCTGAGACCGGCGGATCCGCCGACGGGCGGCCGGATCGGACGCAGCCGGGTCGTCCGAGCGCAGGATGCGCGCCCAGTGCCGCACCATCCCGGTCTGGCTGAGGGTGAACGAGATGAAGACCCCGAGGATGTAGAGCTGGATCAGGGCGGTGACCTGCGCGTCGAACACGACGATCAGCAGGATCGCGAAGCCGGCGAGCAGCACGATCCCGTTGGAGTAGGCCAGTCGGTCGCCGCGGGTGTATAGCTGACGCGGCAGGTAGCCGTCGCGGGCAAGGATCGAACCCAGCACCGGGAAGCCGTTGAAGGCGGTGTTCGCCGCCAGCATCAGGATGAGAGCGGTGACGACGGCGATGTAGCCGAAGCCGGGCGATCCGTCCCCGAAGACGGCGGCGGCGACCTGGGCGATCACGGTCGGCTGCTCACCACTGGCGCCGATCAGGTCCCCGGTGTGCTCGGCGACATGCACGTCGGAGATCAGAGCCAGCGCGGTGACGCCGCCGAACATCGTGACTGCGATGAACCCCAGCATCAGCAGGGTGGTCGCGGCGTTGCGGCTCTTGGGCTTCCGGAACGCGGGCACCCCGTTGCTGATCGCCTCGACCCCGGTGAGCGCCGTGCATCCCGAGGCGAACGCCCGCAGCACCAGGAACACCAGGGCGAATCCCGCGTAGTCGTGTTCGGCGACCACCTGGTATCCGGCGCTCTCGGCCCGCGGCGGATGACCGACGGCCGCCTGGACCAGCCCGGTGACGATCATTACGAAGATGCCGAGCACGAAGCCGTAGGTCGGGATGGCGAACGCCGTGCCGGACTCGCGCACCCCACGCAGGTTCATTATCGTCAGTAGGATCACGATGACGACCGCGAGGAGCACCTTGTGCGCGGCGAGCCCGGTGACGGCCGACGTCAGGTTCGCGACACCGGCCGACACCGACACCGCGACCGTGAGGACGTAGTCAACCAGCAGGGAACTGGCCACCAGCAGGCCGGCCCGCGGGCCCAGGTTGACCGAGACGACCTCGTAGTCGCCGCCGCCGCTCGGGTAGGCGTGCACGTTCTGCCGGTAGGACGCCACCACCGTCAGCATCAGGATGGCGACGGCTCCAGCAAGCCAGGGCGAGTAGTGGTAGAAGGCCAGCCCGCCGAGTGACAGGACAAGCAGGATCTCCTCGGTCGCGTACGACACCGAGGAAAGGGCATCGCTCGCGAAGACGGGCAAGGCGATCCGTTTGGGGAGCAGTGTCTCCCCAAGCCGGTCGCTCCCGATCGGTCGACCGACGAAACCGCGCTTGAGGCGATCCGTGAGCGCCACGCGGCGATGTTACCGACGCCAGCCACGCAGTTCAGCATCAGTGTGGCATGGCACACAGATGCTCCGTATCCGGAGATCCGGCCACGTGACCTGCGCCGGTCAGGCCGGATCGGACTACC
>NZ_CDWRCM010000095.1:13042-16562 GCF_977927585.1 Frankia sp. CcWB2
CTGAACCCTTGTGCATGTCGTGATCCTCGGCTGCGGCCGAGTCGGCTCCGCGCTTGCCCGCAGCGTCGAACGGTTCGGCCACTCAGTAGCGATCATCGACCAGAACCCCGCCGCGTTCGGGCGGCTACCGCGCGATTTCACCGGTTTGCGGGTCACCGGGATAGGCTTCGACCGCGACACCCTCATCGAGGCGGGCATCGAGCGGGCCGCCGCGTTCGCCGCCGTCTCCAGCGGGGACAACTCAAACATCATCGCCGCCCGGGTGGCCCGCGAGATGTTCGGGGTCGAGCGGGTCGTCGCGCGGATCTACGATCCCGGCCGGGCCGAGGTCTACGAGCGGCTCGGTATCCCCACCGTCGCCACGGTGCGCTGGACCCGGGACCAGATCCTCGGCCGGCTCCTGCCCGACGCTGTCACGCCGCAGTGGTCCGATCCGTCGGGCTCGGTGCTGCTGGCCGCGATCCCACCAGGACCCACCTGGGTGGGCCGCCGGATCCGGGAGCTGGAGGAGTCCGCCGGGGTACGGGTGGTCTGCGTGACCCGGTTCGGCGAGGGTGTCCTGCCCGACGCCCGCACCCTCGTCCAGGACGGTGACGTCGTGCACGTGGCCGTGACGAAGGCGCACGCATCCGAGGCGGACACGGTGCTGCGCACCGGGCCGGACGGCGAGGGCTCCGGGTAGCTCCGGGCAGATCCAGGCAGACGATGACGCGCGAGGAGGAGAAGCGATGAGCGTGCGCCGGGTGGTGATCGCGGGAGCGGGCAAGGTCGGCCGGTCCATCGCCGCCGAACTGCTGGAGAACGGCTCCGAGGTGCTCATCATCGAGCGGGATCCGCAGAAGATCCGGACCGACGCGCTACCGGAGGCCCGGTGGCTGCTCGCGGACGCCTGCGAGCTGTCCCAGCTCGACGCGGCCGGGCTGAACGAGTACACCGTCCTGGTGGCCGCCACCGGGGACGACAAGGTGAACCTCGTCGTCTCGCTGCTCGCGAAGACCGAGTTCGGCGTGCCCCGGGTCGTGGCGCGGGTCAACCATCCCAAGAACGAATGGCTGTTCACCGAGTCGTGGGGGGTGGATGTGGCGGTGTCCGCGCCGCGCCTGCTCACGGCTCTGGTCGAGGAGGCCGTCAGCGTCGGCGACCTCGTCCAGCTGATGCGGTTCCGGCAGAGCGATGCATCCCTCGTCGAGCTGACGCTGGCCGAGAACGCGCCGGTGATCGGCCAGCGGCTCAGCGAGATCGCCCTGCCGGCGGACAGCGCCCTGGTGGTGATCCTGCGTGACGGACGGGCGGTCATTCCCTCGCCCGACGCCACCCTGGAAGACGGCGACGAGGTTCTCGCGGTCACGACGAACGCCGAGGCCGAGGAGAAGCTCGCCGTGCTGCTCGGTCAAGCGCCGGCAGGCGCGGGCACGCCGGGCTGACGCGCGACAGGCTGGCGCGCGACAGGCTGGCGATGCGGAGGCGGTCAGCCGGCAGGCCGCCGCTCTCCGCGCGGGGGCTCGCCGCGCGGGGCGTCCCCGGCCAGCACCTCGCCGTCCAGCACCTCGCCGTCCACGACCGTCGGGTCGGTGGCGGCGGTGGCGGCGGGGGGCAGCGGTGCGATCCGGCGGACGATGGCGAAGCTGGCCAACACCGCGACACCGAACAGCGGAAGTCCCAGGGCGATGTTGGCCGCGGCCAGCCAGCCGGGCTCGTCGGCGAGGTAGAGCACCCCCTGCACGACGAACCGCACACCGAACACGGCGATCCAGACGACCGTCGCCCACACCGCGGCCCGCCGCTGGCGGGGCACCCGCTGCCAGTTCGCATAGCGGCTGTCCAGACCGGCCATGAGATACCCCGCCACCGGCCGGCGCAGGACGATCGACAGCAGGGCCACCACCCCCCAGAGCGCGTTCTTCGCGATGCTGGGCAGGAAGAACCCCTTCGCGTTCCCGGTGCGAGAGGCCACGAATGCAGCGATCGCCACGGCGAACAACCCCGAAAAGGTCTGCTGGGTCGGCTCACGGCGCACGATGCGCAGCACCAGCAGAGCGGCCGCCGTGGCAATGGCGACCGCAATGCCGGCGGTCAGTCCGGCCTCGGCGTTCACCGTCACAAACGCCACGGTGGGCACGGAGCTGTCAATGATCCCCCGTGGGCCGCCGATGGCCTCGGACATCGTCATCGGAGGCGTGTCGGGAGATGGCGTACGTGGCATGTCTGGTTAAGATCCCGTCGGGTTGGGCGGACCCGCCGACCTAGGCGCTCGCCGACGGAACGGGGAGTAGTTCGTAACGCGGGTTGAAGATGATCGGACGGTTCTCCTGCACGGTAACGCGCCCGGAAGCCTTGACCGACGCGCCAGCCCGCAGGCCCGGGATGTCCCGGCGGCCGAGGAAGACCAACGTGACGGTGCCGCTGCCGTCGTAGATGTCGACCTCCAGGGTCGGTGCACCCGAACGCGCACGTACCGTCACGGCCTGGATAGTACCCGCGACGCAGATCTCGTCCCGGTCACGACAGCCGCTCATCGGGGCGGCGCCCGCCGCCGCCGAGGCCGCCTGGAGGTCCTCGGCGTCGAGCTCGCTCGTCCCTGCTGTCAGTCTGTGGAGCTTGCGCCCCAACCAGCCGCGTGACTCGCCCACGGCTCCTCCGATCCGGCTCGTCGGCGACTCGGCGCAAGCAACTGCTGCTCGAGCACGTCCAACACGTTCAACACGTCCAATGCAACGCATGACCGGCGCTCACTGTGCCCGCCCCGCATGGCGCCTTCGGCGCAATGCGGGGACCCCGGGCACAGGGCGGTCAGCGGATCTCGGCTATACGCGCACCGCGCACGGGCATCTCGGGCCGTCCGCTGGTCGCCGAGGCGACCGGTCCGCCGGAACCAGCGGGGTGATCGGGGTGATCAGTGATCTCTTTCGGCAGCCTCAGGGGCAACGGATCCCGCACCGGCATCGCGCCGTCACCACGAGAAATGATCAGATTGCGCAACGCGGCGTCCAGGAGGGGGCCGGCCGCCGGATCCTGTCCGGCCGCGCCGGTCACCACCGCCCGCAGGAACCAGCGCGGACCGTCCACACCGATCATCCGACCCGGCACGGTCTCGCCCGGTCGCCCGGTCGGCAACCTCATCCGCAGTTCGGGGCCGTAGCGACCGTCTGCCTCCGACCCACCGCCCCCCTGAATGGTCTCCAGAATCTCGGCCCGTACCTCGTCCCAGAGGCCCCGGCTCTTCGGCGCCGCGAAGACGGAGAGCTCCATCGCGCTGCGTCCGTCGGTCACCAGCACCGTCAGCGGCTTGCCGGTCGACTCCTCGACCTGGAACTGCACCTGCATGCCGTCGAGCGCCGGAATCCGCAACGACCCGAGATCGAGGCGATGCACGTCGTCATCAGGTGCCTGCGCGATGTCGTAGGGACCGTCGGGCTCCGACGAGCCCCGCGAGGTGACCTTCTCGGGGACGTCCACCTCGGAGGCCTCGCGACGGTCGAACTCCCTACGCCCTCGCCCGAACACCGGTGGTCTCCTTTCC
>NZ_CDWRCM010000096.1:0-2775 GCF_977927585.1 Frankia sp. CcWB2
ACCCAGAACCACACAACGGATCATGCAATCCGAAAATCACCATCAGATCCACGGCCAGCCTCGGGACATACTTCCCAAACAGGCCCTAGGGCGTAGGTGCGGTTACCTGGACCCGCAGCGGCTGCTGCTCGCGGGGGTGGCGCTGACCTATCTGTTCCAGGCTGGCACCAGCTACCTGCAGTTGCGGGTCGGTTCGAACCAGCTCGCCGCGGTGCTGTTCTGGCTGCTGGGAACGGTGTCGGGGGCCGAGCGGGACACATTGGGGCTGCCCGCGTGCATCGTCGTGGCCGCGACGCTGTGGCTGCTGGCGCAGGCCCGGTCGTTGAATGCCTTGCTGCTCGGCGATGAGGCCGCCGCCTCGCTGGGTATCCCGGTCAGCCGGCTGCGGACCCAGCTGCTGATCGTCACCGCCGCTCTGACAGCGTCCGTCATCTCCGTTGCCGGCGGTGTCGCGTTCGTCGGCCTCATCGCGCCGCACTGCGTCCGGATGCTCATCGGGTCGGACCACCGGCGGCTGCTCCCGGTGACGGCGCTGCTGGGCGGAACGTTCCTCGTGCTGGCCGATCTCCTCGGCCGGGTCGTGGCCCGGCCGTTGGAGCTGCCGTTGAGCATTATCACCGCGGTCGCCGGGGTGCCCTTCTTCCTCGTACTGCTGCGCCGGTCGGGACGGGCGAGTGGTGCCTCGTGACGGGCCTTCGCCTGGAAGGTCTGGGTGTCGTCGCCGACGGGGTACAGATCGTGTACGACTTGACGGTCGACTGCCCCCCCGGCGCCTTCGTCGGCCTGGTCGGTCCGAACGGCAGCGGGAAGTCGACCGTGCTGAAGACGGTCTACCGGGCGGTGCGGCCGACGTCCGGTGCGGTGCTGCTCGACGGGACGGACCTGGTCAGGGACCTCACCCCGCGCCAGTCGGCGCGGCGGGTCGCGGCCCTGGCGCAGGAAAGCCCCGATGGCTTCGACTTCACCGTCCTTGAGGTGGTCGCGACCGGGCGGACCCCCCACCAGAGCGCGTGGAGCCCGATCTCGGCCGGGGATCATGAGATCATCTCGGCCGCACTCGACACTGTGGGCATGGCCGCGCACGCCCGGCGGGCGTTCGCGTCGCTGTCCGGCGGCGAGAAGCAGCGGGTCCTGCTGGCGCGCGCCCTCGTGCAGGCACCGTCGGTGCTGATTCTGGACGAGCCGACCAACCATCTGGATATTAGCACCCAGCTGAGCCTGCTGGAGTTGGTGCGCTCACTCGGGATCACCGTGCTCGCCGCGTTACATGACCTCAACCTCGCGGCGGCCTTCTGCGACCGGCTCTATGTCCTGCACAACGGCGCGGTGATCTGTTCGGGAAAACCGGAGGACGTCC
Source organism: Frankia sp. CcWB2 (assembly GCF_977927585.1). NCBI lineage: Bacteria > Bacillati > Actinomycetota > Actinomycetes > Frankiales > Frankiaceae > Frankia > Frankia sp. CcWB2. The sequence continues at coordinate 1,358 of NZ_CDWRCM010000096.1, forward strand.
TGACCGCCGACCTCATCGGCCGCGTGTTCGGGGTGCGCGCCGACCGGAGCGTCCACCCGGTGACCGGCCGCCTCCACCTCGCCTTCTCCAGTCTTCCCTTCCCCAGCCCGCCTTCCTCCAGCCCGTCTTCCTCCAGCCTGCCCGGAACAGACGAGCCGGCCCCGGTGGTAGCTGGCGCGGAAATCCCGATAAAGCAATGACCCGATGAAGCAATGGAAGGAAACAGAACCCGATGAAGAAACTCGGCGCCGGCGTCGCGGTCGCCGCCCTGCTCGTTGTTACCGCCGGTCTCACCGGCTGCGGGTCCGGTTCGACCACCGGCGTGGGCAGTGCGAGCGCGGCCGATGCCCGGTCGGCCCCGGCCGGTACCCGCTATCCCGTTGAGGTGGCGAACTGCGGCCGGACCCTGCACTTCGACAAGGCCCCGGCGCGGGTCGTCTCCGGGTGGACCACCAGTACCGAGCTCCTCATCGAACTGGGCCTGACGGACCGGATCGTCGGCCAGTACAATACCAGCAGCGGCACACCGGCGGCGAAGTACGCCAGTGTGGAGGCGAAGCTACCCGTCCTCGGTACCGGCGCACCGACCCGAGAGGCGCTGCTCGCCGCCCGGCCCGACCTGATCTGGGCGGATGGCAGCTATCTGTTTGACGGCCGGCAGCTCCCCACGATCGCCGAGCTGGAGGCCCAGGGCACCCAGGTGATGATTCTCAGCGGGTTCTGCACCGACGACGCCACCAAGGCGACGGTCCGTGACGTCGACACCGACCTGACCGCGCTCGGCACGATCTTCGGCATTCCGGACCGGGCCAGGCAGGTCCAGGCCGACATCAACGAACGGTTCCGCCAGGTCGCGACGAAGATCCAGGGCAGGGACCCCGTCCCGGTCGCGATGGTCGCCACCTACCAGGGAACCGTCTACACCTACGACGGCGTCTACACCGACATCGCGCGGCTCGCCGGGGTGCGGAACATCTACGCGGGCACCCTGCCCAAGGGCAAATACTTCAGTGAGCTGTCGGTGGAGGACCTCATCAGCAAGAATCCCGGCACCCTCGTCTATCTGCTCAGCGGCAGCGAAACCGAGGCCGAGGCCCGCAAGTTCCTCACCTCCCGGCTCCCGACCGTGGCGGCAGTCCGCAACAACCGGATGTTCTTCCTCCCGCAGTCGGACTCGGCCAACCTCGCCGGCGTGGAAGGCGTGACAAAGCTGGCCGCCGCGCTGCACGCCTGAGCCGCAGACCCAAAAATGTGGGACGACCTGAGATGAGTACGGTACCCGCCTTCCGGCTTTTCCTGGCGAGCCGGGCTGTCTCCTGGGCGGGTTCGGCGATGACGCTCGTCGCGCTCCCGGTGCTGCTTTTCCAGCGCACCGGGAGCGGCACGCTCGCGGGCGTGCTGGTCGGTCTCGAAGCGGT
>NZ_CDWRCM010000096.1:3033-13848 GCF_977927585.1 Frankia sp. CcWB2
CCCTACCTCGTGCTCGGACTGCCCGCCGGTGCCCTGGTCGACCGCTGGGATCACCGGCGCACGATGGTGGTCACCAGTTGCCTCAGCGGCTTGACGATGGCCAGCATCCCCGTGGCCCACTGGGCCGGTGTCCTCACCACACCCCATCTGCTGATCTCCGCGGTGCTTGTTGCCTCGGTCTTCGTGTTCTTCGATGCGGCCAGCTTCGGCGCAGTCCCGGCGATCGTGGGACGGGACGCGGTGGCCGCGGCGACCGGGGCGATGGTGTCGGTGAGCACCGTTGTCAACCTGGTCGGGCCGGCCGTCGGCGGGGTGGCCGCGGCCACGGTGGGCGCAGCCAATGTGCTCGCCCTCGATGTGCTCAGCTACCTGGTCGGTGCCATCCTGCTCTCCCGGGTGCGCTGGGCCGCGCCGGCCGCCGCCGACCGGAGCGCCGCCGACCGGAGCGGGGCCGACCGGAGCGGGCCGGCTGGCAGCCGGGTGAGCCGGACCCGTCGCGACATCGCCGAGGGCCTGCGCTACATCCGGGGGCATCGCCTCATCCGGACTCTGACCCTGCTCGGGGCCGGCAGCAGCCTGTCCGGGGGCGCGGTCACCGGCCTGGTCGTCGTCGTCGCGGTACGGCAGTTCGGCCTTCCCGACGACGACCCGCGGATCGGTCTCCTCTACGTCGCCGCCGCGCTCGGAACGCTGATCGTCAGCCAGCTGCTCAGCCGCGTGCACCGACACGTCCCCACCGGAACGATCACACTCGGTGCGTTCGGAGCCAGCACGCTCGCCCTGATCGGCTGGTCGCTGAACACGGCGTGGCTGCCAGGGATGGGCATCCTGCTGCTCTGGCAGGCCAGCACCTCCCTGGTCATCCTCAACGGCATCGTCGTCCGGCAAGCCGTCACCCCCCTACGCCTGCAGGCCCGGGTCAACACCGCCGCGAGGATGATCGCCTGGGGCGGGACGCCGCTGGGTGCCGTGCTCGCCGGCATCCTCGCCGATGCCTGGGGCACCCGGGCCGCTCTGCTGACCGCCTCGGCCGGGGTCGGCCTGGCGCTGGTAGCGGGCCTGATGGCAGGCCTCGGCCACACCGGCAGGCTTCAGGACCTGATCAGGGCCGACGAGGTACCGGCCAACCCGCCGCAGGCCGGGCCCGGTGGGCCGGACGCCGAGGTCCGGGCGGTGACAGCCGCCGAATGAGCCCCCGAATGAGCCGCCCGGCTGATGTGTGGATATCGGCCCATCCCCACGCCGCTCGTGCTAGTGTTCCTGTTGAAAATGAAAACCGTTTTATTGCGAAGGAGGTGAAGCATGGCGGAGATCTCGTTCGAGGAGCTGGCCGAGGCGCCGGTCCTCGCTGCCCCGCAGGACCCGACCACGCACGCGCTCGTCCAGAGCCCGTTCGCGTGGGACGACGAGGAGTAGTGCCCCCGGTTCACTGAGGGCACCGAGTGCACCTTGGTGAGCCAGCGCAAGCCGTGACCGCCGGTGCCGTCAGTTCCCGGACGGCCCCGACGGTCACGGTCTCCACCGGGTTCATCCCGGCCCGCGCGGCCCGTGTCGGCCATGACCCCTGCTGACCACGGCCGCGACCAGTCCACCATCACCAGACCACCACGACCGCGACACACCCGATGAGGAAAGCCGACGTGTTCGCTCCTGGCCACCATCTCTACCGGGCCGCCGACGGGAGTTGGCGTTACAGCGCCCCCGGGAACGTCTTCGTCCGAATTGGCGGCGAGGACCGCCTGCTCGCCCTCGTGCGGGACGTCGCGGCCGGAGCCACCCAGCTGCCCCTGCCCGATGTGGACCGACCCGCCGTCGAGCGCATGACCGCCGCGCTCACCGATCGCGGCGTGTTCGTCGGCCCGGGGCGTGTGGGGACCGTTCCGGCTGGCTGGAAGGTGCGCCTTGACGGCGACAGTCCGGTCGTCGGGAAGCTCACCGAACTCCTGGGCGACCTCCTCGAGGACGTCGAGTGCACCGTGGGCCCGGCGGACGAGGCCGCGGTCGCCGGCTCGGACGTCGTCGTCAGCTGCGCCCGGTGGCTGCCGGACTCGCACTGGTGCCGGCTCGACCAGTGGTGCGCGGCGCACCACACCCCATGGCACGGCTGCTACGCCGAGGGCGACACGTTCGTTGTGGGACCCTTGTCAATGCCGGGCCGTACGGCGTGCTACCAGGACACCAGAGGACGTCGGCTCGCCGCGGCCGCTCTCCCCGACGAGCTGATCGCCCACTGGGCCTACCTCGATTCCGACACGGTCAAGCCGCCGGCCCCGTTCACCCCGGCAGCCACTGCGGTGCTGGCGGGGCTGCTCGCCGCCGACCTGCGGGCGCTGGCGGCGGGAAGCGCCGTTCCCAGCGAGGGGCACCAGCTCGTCGTCGACCTGACCACGGCGTCGATTAGCCGGCATCCGGTGCTTCCTCTTCCCAACCTCGCGGTCAACCCAGTATAGGCGCCGGGGCATGCACGCCATCGACGCGAACCAGGCCGTGCCGGCGGCGGACGGCGTCCTGCTGGCGACCGACGTCTACCGTCCCGACCGGCTACCCGCCCCGGCGGTGGTCACTCGCACCCCGTACGGTCGCGGTTCGCTGCTGGCAAACGGCGTCGGGTGGGCGCGGAACGGACTGGCCTACGTCGCCCAGGACGTGCGGGGGCGCTACGGGTCGGACGGGACCTGGACCCCGTATCAAGGGGAGCGCGCCGATGGCCGGGCGTTGGTCGAATGGGTCCACCGCCAGCCCTGGTGCGACGGGAACGTGATCCTCGCCGGAGCCTCCTACGGCTCGTTCACCGCGTGGGCAGCCGCCGTCACCGTGCCCGAGCTCGTGCGCGCAGTGATCAGCGAGGTACCCGCCGCGGGTCTGCGGCCCGCCAACGTGGACCCGTCGGGGATCCTGCGGCTGGCCGAGTACGCCGGATGGTGGACCGAGCACGCCGAGAGCCGCACCAGCAGGAACGGGCTGTCCGCGCAGATGCTGGGCTGCGAGCCGGACCTGCTGCGGCACCTGCCGGTCGCTGACCTCGGCCGGCGCCTCTGGGCACGGGTGCCACGCTGGTGGAGCGCCATAGTCCCGGCTCTGTCAGCCCCGGCTCTGTCAGCCCCGGCTCTGTCAGTCCCGGCTCCGTCGACGACCGGCGACGGCCCGGCACCGCACGACCGTACGGGCGACGACCTCGGGGCGGGCATCAGCACGCAGGAACTGGCCCGCTGCTCGCTGCCGTCCCTGCATATCGGCGGCTGGTACGACCTCTTCCTGCCGCAGACGCTGTGGCAATGGGAAACCGCGGGCCGCGACCGCGCTCCGAACAGGCCCGCCCGGGGCCTGGTGATCGGGCCGTGGGGGCACGAGCTGTCGACCCCCGCTTCCAGCTCGGCGGGTGGGCGGGAGCACGGGCCCGCCTCGCAACTGCCGCTGGGACGCCTCCAGGTCGCGTGGATCCTTGACGTGCTGGCCGGCCGGGACGCGTCGATCACCAAGGTGTTCCTCGTCGAGGGCGGACGCTGGCTGGACCGGTGGCCGGCGCCCACCGCCACCCTGGGCCTGCAGGCCAGCGCTGACGGGTCACTCCTGCCGAACCCGCCCGAGCGGCCCGCCGAGCACCGGTTCACCTACGACCCGCTCGCCCCCTTCCCCAGCCTCCCGCGGGACTGCGACCGTGCCCACCTGGACGCCCGCGCCGACGCCGTGGCATTCCGGACCCCGCCACTGACGACGCCGACCGCCATCGTCGGCGCACCCACCGTCACGATGGCCGCGGACACCACGGGCCCCGGCACCGACTGGATAGTCCGGCTGGTGGAGCGGCTCGGTGACGGCCGGGCCTTGGAGGTCACCAGCGGCGCCGCTGCCGTCGGGCCCGGCGCGGCCACGGTGTCGATCCCGCTCGACGCCACGGCCCTGCTGCTCCACCCCGGCAGCCGGCTAGAGCTGCAGGTCACCAGCAGCGACTTCCCGCGGCTGGCCCGCACCCCCAACACCGGCCAGGACCGGTACACCACCAGCGCCACCCGGACCGCCACCCAGACCATCCACACCGGTCCAACCCGCGGCTGCCGGGTTGACCTGTCCGTGCTGGAGCACCCGTGAGATCAACCACCCCCGCGCCGGCCGAACGGCGTCTCGTCGACCGCCGGCTCGGCGTCCTCACCCAGATCGTCCCCTACCAGCCGAGCCCCGCCATGCCGCGCTGCTGGGTCGGCTGGAGCGCCCGTGCCGCCGACACCCGTGCGTTCGCCACCTGGTCGGCCGAGCGGTTCGGCTTCGGTGCCGCCCTGAGCGATCACGACCGGGCGCGCCGTGCCGCGGTCGGGGAGGCCATGGAACGGTACTGCGGCAACGCCGTGCCCGACGCCCTGGAGATCGCCTGCTACGACGATCTCGCCAGGGCTGGGCGGCCGGCCCTCGACCCGGCGACCCTGGCGCTCTACTCCGACCGGCAGTACCGCGCCCGCGGGTTCCCCTTCCGGCCCTTCACCCGCCAGACACCGGTGGCCTGGGTGCCCGGCCGCGACCTGTACGCCGGGGATCCGGTGCTGGTGCCCGCGTCGATGGCCTACCTGAACTACTTCCGCGGTGCGCACGCCGACGAGGTGGCCACCCACGCCATGCTGTATGCCGGCATCGCCACTGGCGAGAACCGTGAGCACGCCGAGCGTTTCGCGTTGGAAGAGCTCTTCGAACGCGACGCGAACACCATCTGGTGGGCCAGCGGCGCCGCAGGCTGGGCCGTCGCCGATGCGGCTGAGCTCCTCGACCGGTACGACATCGCCCACGGAGAGGGCACCGGTCGCACCATCCGGTTATTCCAGGTGCCAAGCCAGTTCCCGGTTCCGGTGCTCGCCGCCTTCCTTGAAGAACCGGGACGGGGGCTGATCGCATACGGCATGGCCTGCCGGGCGGGCCCGCGGGAAGCGGCGACGAAGGCGCTCGTCGAAGCCTTCGCCATGCTGGAACTGACCGCCGAGCTCGCGGACGGTGACAGCACGCACTGGCGAGCCGTCGCCCGCGGCGAGATACCCCCGCACACCTACCTGCCCTACCGCGCCGACCGGCGGTACGCGGATGACATCCGGCCGGATTTCCGCGACCTCGTCGACCTGCCCGCGGTCGCCCAGCTCTACCTGGATCCGCGGATGCAGGGCCGGCCCCTCGACCGGCTCCGCGACGACACCCGCACCACCCGGCTCGCCGACATCCCCCGGGCCGACGGGGACGTCAACAGGGACGTCAACAGGGACGCCAACGGGGACATCAACGGGGACACAGCCCGCCGGCGCTATCTCGACATGCTCGCGACGCAGGGCCTGCCCGCCGTGTCAGCGGACGTCACCACCCCGGACGTGCGGGCGGCCGGCCTCACCGTCGTGCGGGTCATCGTCCCCGGGCTCTACGGCAACCCGCCCGCGGCCTTCCCGTTCCTCGGCGGCGAGCGGCTCTACGACGTACCCGCCCAGCTGGGCCTGGCTGCTGGAAAGCTCACCGAAGACACCCTTTATCCGTACCCGATCCCGCACGTCTGAGGCGCACCCATGGACCTCGCCGCGATCCTCGACCCCCGATCCGGGATCATCCGCCGGATCGAACGCAACACCATTCCCGCCACCCTGCCGCCCGAATTCACCATGTACACCGCCGTCCTCTCCGACACCACCAGGTTCTCCGCCTGGGCCAGTGACTTCGCCGGAGCCGGCTACGCCCTGCTCGACGACGACGCCGCCCTCGGGCCCGCCGTCGGCGAGGCCGTCGAACGCTACTGCGGGAACCTCGTCCCCGCCGGACTGCGCCGCGCCACCCACAAAGAGCTCACGGCGGACCGCGCCACCGTGCTCGACCCGCGCTCGGTGGTGCTGTACTCACCCGCCCAGTACGCCGGGCCCTACTTCCCGTTCACCGAGTACCGCGAGGATCTCGAGCTGGAGTGGACGCCCGGCACCGACCTGCTTGCTGGCACCCCCGTCTGGGTACCCGCGCAGCTCGTCTGGGTGTCCTACGCCCACCAGGCCCAGGCCCGCGGGTTCCCCTACCTCAGCCCGGTCCTCAGCGCCGGCCTGGCCGCCGGTATGGACCAGCGCTCGGCGCAATGGTCGGCGATCTGCCAGATGATCGAACGTGACACGCTGACCATGGCCTGGCACGGCCGCCGGCCGTTGCGGGCCATTACCCCGCCCCCCTGGATCGCGCAGCTTGCCACGGGCGCGCACGGAAGCATGACGACCCGGTTCGTCGAATTCCCGAACGAGTTCGGCCTCGTCGTCGCCGGCGCACTGGTGCACGACACGGCGACCGGCTACCTGACCATGGGAGCAGCGTGCCGGACCACCACCACGCCGGCGCTGCGCAAGGCCCTTGCCGAAGCCTTCCAGCTGCAGATGTTCGTCGCCGACCTCGATGACCCCGACGGGCCCCTACATGCGCGCCGCACGCAACCCGCACAGCCCCCTCAAGCCGTGGCGAGCTGACCGGCGGTACCTCGACGACTGCCGAGACGACCTGGCAGATGTCGTCGAGTACTGCACCCACCTCCAGCTCTTCCTCGACCCTCGCCTGCAGGACCGGCTGGAGGCCGAACTCGCCGAGACCCTCACCGGCACGATCGGCTGGGAGACCCTCGACCGGGACGCCCGGCACGCCGGAGTCGACGACCCGATGGTGCTCGCGCGCACGCTCGCCGGCGCCGGCCACCCGGTGACATCGGTCGACGTCACCACCGAAGACGTGCGCCCCACCGGCATGCGGGTCGTGCACACCTTGGCCCCCGGCCTGTACTCGAACACCTCCGTCGGCCTTCCGTTCCTCGGCGGCGCCCGGCTGGCCAGGCAACTCGCCGCGGCGGGCACCATCCGGCGCGACCTCCCGCTACCGCATTAGCGCATTAGCGACGTAACCGAAAGGACGAGTGTGGCCGAGGACGTCACCGCGCTGGAGCGTATCCGGCGGGCCCAACAGGTCCTCAATGGTCCGCCGACCCGGCAGGTGGTGCTCGACGGACTGCGCGCCGCCACCAGCCGGATTCCGCTGCCGGCACCGCGCGCGGACCTGCCGATCGAGTTCGGCCAGGTGCTCGCGGCACGCAGGTCCTGGTACCGGTTCGATGCCGAGGCGCCGACCGCCGAAAATGTCTCCTCGCTCCTACGCTGGGCGGTTGGTCCGCAGCGGGATGTCCGATTGCCCGACGGCAGTCAGCACCGGATGTGGATGGCGCCGTCGGCAGGTGGCCTGCATTCACTGTCCATCTATCTCGTCATTGCGCACAGTGCGCAACTGTCCGGCGGCGTGTTCCGGTACGACGCCGAGGACCACTGTCCGCAGACGTTGTGGTCCGGCGAGCCGGCGGCGGCGTTGCGTTCGGTGCTGGTCCAACCCGAGTTCGCCGAACGGGCGCCCATGGCGGTCGTCGTAGTCGCCCGGCTTGACACGACTCTCGTGAAGTACCCGGCACGCCATTACCGCACCCTGCACCTCGACGCGGGAATCGCCGTGCAGAACCTCTACCTGGTCGCGGCCGCACTCGGGCTGGCCGGATGCGCCGTGACGGCCTTCGACGACCAGGCCCTCGCCGAGTTGCTGCGCCTGCCCGACACGATGTTCCCGACCGTCGTGTTCCCCGTCGGCCGTCAGCCGGTCCGACCGCCAACCAGGCATGTGAGCTGACTACATTTCACTATCGCCGGCCGCGCCGGCCGCGCCGGCCGTCACGGCCGCCGCGGCCGGACGTGGGCGGCCGAGGTGCCCAGCCCCGTGGGGCCGCCGAAGAGCCGTACTCCCGCCGTCGGGTGGTACCGCAGTTCGGACTCCTCGTACCGATGCGTGCCCTCATGCCAGCGGAGGATCCCGGCCAGCCAGTTCTGGAGTTCCCGCGCATAGCCCAGCAGCGCCTGCCGCGCCGGCGCGTCCAGGGCGAAGCTGTCGAACAGCGCCGGAAGCTCGTGCGCCACGATGTGCTCGAACTGCCGTATCCGGGAGGTCATCAGATCGTTGACCACCGTGAGGGCACGCTCCCGGTCGCAGTCGAGGAAGTTCTCGACGACGAGGACACAGTTGTGGATCTCACCCTCGAACTGGATCTCCTTCTGATAGGAGAAGACGTCGTTGAGGAGGCAGGCGTAGTCCGCGGCCGCGTTCTCCAGAGCCTGGATCGGCCGGGTGCGGTAGATCTCGGGTGGCACGGTCTGCTCCCGGGCCAGCCGGGACAGGCTCATCGTCAGATCCGAACCGAAGGTCGCCCGGCGCATCTCAATGTAGTCGATCGGGTCGGGAATGCGATTCTGGGCCTGGTTTGCCAGCTCCCACAGCCAGCTGTCGATCATAACCTCGACGGCGCCGCGGAACGTCTCGCGCGCGCCTGGCGACATGGTCTCGGTGGTGCGCGCCCACAGGTCGGCCAGACCGCGTTCCAACGCGTTGGCCGGCACCGCGGTGACGGGGGAGTCCACCGGCATGAACTCCGACAGCCGGGCGTTGCACACCTTGGCCCCGAGGATGTCCCGGGTGCAGCCGAAGATTACCGGGTAGTAGTCGTCGGCGTAGGTCCCCCAGGTGAGCCAGTCCGTCGTCAGATTCAGTTCCGGCAGGGTCGCGTCCGGATGGATTCCGGCCGAGCACAGCGCGAAGTCGAACGCCCGCAGTTTGTGTTCGTCCCAGATGCCCGGAATCGGGTCCAGCATCCCCACCGCCCGGGCCCAGATGATGTTCTCCCGGCGGGAGGCGTCCAGATGCGGGCTCTGCCCGGTCGAGAAGGGCATGCAGAAATCGGGATGGCGCAGCGGCCCGACGATCTGGTGCGGGATGTGCGTGAAAGAGCGGATCCGGCGCGGTGCGGTGGTGACGAGGGACGGCACGATCCGGGCCGCCGAGGTACCGAGACCGGTGAGTCCGAGGAGTCCGCCGAGCTCGCCGCTCCCGGGCGCCACGGCCCGGTTCATGTACCGGCTCGAGCGCAGGTGCCACTCGTGGCCCCCGGACTGCCAGTCCTGCAGACCCTTCACGTACGCCAGGACCTCCAGCCGGCTCCCCGGGTCGACACCGTGCTCCTCGAGGACCGCCGGCAGTTCGGTGACCGCGGTGTGCTCGAACTGGTGCAGCCGCGAGGTGAGCAGGTCGTTGACCGTGTCGGCGGCCTCCTGGGTTCCACAGCCGAGGAAACGTTCGATGACGAGCACGCCGTTGCTGAGCTCGCCCTCCTCTTCGACCTCGCGCTGGTAGGAGAACAGGTCGTTGCGCAGGTGCACGGCGTCGGCGAAGGTGTCCCGCAGTACCTGCAGCGGCCGGGTTGCCGCGACCCGGGCCGGAACCTCGGCATCGGCGGCGTGCTCGACGAGGTTCGCCGACCAGGGCGCGCCGCCGACCTTGCGCCGCATCTCGACGTATTCAATCGGGTTGGCGAGCCGGCCGGCGTTGATGTTGGCTAGTTCCCACAGGGACTCGTCCAGTAGGTTCTTGGTGCTGACCGCGAACCGCCGCCGCCAGTCGGCGGAACGCTCCGGGACGGTCCGGGTCCACAGGTCGGCGAGTCCGCGTTCCACCGGGTTGGTCGGCGTCTCGGTGATCTCACCGTCGACGGGCATGAAGGCGGGCAGACGGTCGAGGTAGGCCCGGGCGCCGGCCATGTCGTGGGACCGCTTGTACAGCTCCAGGAAGTGGTCGTCGAAGTAGAACACCCAGACATACCAGTCGGTGACCAGATCGAGTTTTCGGCCGACGGCGTCCGGATGGGTGTATGCGCAGAGCAGGGCGTAGTCGTGTGCGTCGAAGTCGGCCTCGGTCCAGATCACGGTTCCGTGCTGCGGAGAGTCGATCATCTCCATCTCGTCGGCCCAGGCCCTGCTGTGCACGCGGGCCTGTTCCAGGTTCGGATTGAGCCGTGCCGGATAGGGCACGTAGAACTCCGGTAGCGTGAAAGGCTGCATGACCCGCTGGTGAACCTTTCTCGGTCACGGGCTGGACGGCCGGCCCCGAAAGTCGGCCGGATACGGATCCTTATCCGTATCCGGCACCGGAGAACCTTCCCCGGGGAATCGGTCCCGGGGAAGGCGTACCGGGTCTGCCGGGGTGGCAGCGGAGAAGTGAACAGTCGGGGCGGCCGGGAGAGATCGGGCCGGGATGCCGCGGAGCCCAGCGGAACCCTCCCGGAACCCCGCGTAATCTCGCGTAATTCCGCAGAATTCCGCGGGTTCCGGGTGATCCCAGCGGCTCGCGCGGCCGGGTGTCACCGACCGATCTCGACGTTCTCCAGGATGCCGAGCGCGTCGGGGACGAGCACCGCCGCGGAGTAGTACGTGGTCACCAGGTACGAGATGATGGCCTTGTCGCTGATACCTGCGAATCTCACGGACAGGCCGGGCTCGTATTCGTCCGGCAGGCCGGCGTGGTGCAGGCCGATCACCCCCTGGTTCTCCTCATCGGTGCGCAGTGCGAGGATGGACGTGGTACCGGTCCTGCTGATCGGAATCTTGTTCAACGGGAGCAGGGGAACGCCGCGCCAGGCCGGCACGTGCTGGTCGTGGAAGAGGACGGTGGCCGGGTAGATGCCGCGGGCGGTGCATTCCCGGCCGAACGCGGCGATGGTCCGCGGGTGGGCGAGCAGGAAATGTGTGCTGCGTCGGCGGCTCAGTAGCTCGTCGAGGTCGTCCGGGGTAGGCGGACCGCTCCGGGTGTGAATACGCTGGCGGAGGTCGGCGTTGTGCAGCAGCCCGAAGTCGGGGTTGTTCACCAGTTCGTGCTCCTGGCGTTCGCGCAGGGCCTCGACGGTGAGCCGGATCTGGTGCTCCAGCTGGTTGTGCGGTTCGTTGTAGAGGTCCGCCACCCGGGTGTGGA
>NZ_CDWRCM010000096.1:13953-16293 GCF_977927585.1 Frankia sp. CcWB2
TGCATAGCACGGTCTGGGCGACGCTGAGCTCGTATTCGCGGGGCGCCAGCTCGTAGTCGACGAACGTCCCCGGCAGGTCCGGTTCCCCGGCGTGCCCGGCGGCGATCGCAATCTCCGCTTCGCCCAGGCGGTTGCTCGGGGGCTGGGGCCGGGTCCGGTACTCGTCGAGGTGACGCCGCAGCTCGTCGGAGGAGTCGACGAGCTCGGAGAACTGCTGGCGCGACAGGACGAGGGCCGTCGTACCGGTGAGTGCGCGGGCCGTGAACTCCCAGGTCAGGTCCTCCTCGACCAGCACCTCGTCACCGTACTCCCCGGGGCCGAACCTGCCGACCTTGCCGTGCGCGATCAGGAACACCTGGTCGGCGGCCTGACCACCCTCCACCAGGACGTCCCCGGCGGCGAACTCCCGTTGGGCGAAGCGGTCCGCGAGCGCGTCGAGCACCTCGCCGTCGAAACCGCGCAGGGCGGGCAGCTCGCTGAGTTCGCGCGGAACGACCCGGACCTCGGATCCGGTGGTGGTGAACGTGAGGAGCCCGTCCCCGAGTATATAGGTCAGGCGGCGGTTGACCCGGTACACGCCGCCGGACGCCTGGACCCACGGCAGTACCCGCAGCAGCCACCGGGAGGTGATCTCCTGCATCTGCGGAACGGACTTGGTGGTCGTCGCGAGATTGCGCGCGGCCGCCGTGCCCAGACTCAGCCGGGGCTCTTCGCCGCCGGCATCCGTACCGGTCTGCACGGGTTCGGTCATGACAGACTCCACCTATCTCTGGTTTTCGCAGGGGCAGTTTTCCCACTGGGAGTGGGGGTTTGCACTGGGGATATGGGGGTTTTCCCGGAGTGCGGTTTTGATTGACTCGGCGCACGTGCAGGAGGCGCGGCCTGTGCACGGTCATAGGAATGTGCGGGCGTGACGGGCCCCGGCGGCTGGCGGCCGACCGCGGGTACATCGAACCGACACGAAATGCGGGACGTCGAAGTTCCGATACTGCGCTGGGTGAGTCTCGCCTTCCCTGAGTAGCGATGACATCGATGGGCGCTCCGTCGGTGTAACCCCCCATGGCGTCGAGTCAACAGTCGACATGCGCTTGTCTCGAACGGAACGCGCGTCGTCTCGCCGCGCATTGGAAGCCTCCCGCATCGATCACGCGGGCGGCAAGCACTTTGCGGAACCAATCAGATCTGGTCCGGGCAGACTGGCCTGCTCTAGTCCCTCGGGCCGGTCCGGCAACCACGCACCGTCAAGGGCGGCCGGGCGTTTTCTCGATCGTTTTCCCGGCGTCCCGACCGGCTGTCGGTACGCAGCGGACAGGCGTTCTGCCCGCCTTTTCTGCTGGTGGATCCAGTCCGCTGGTGGATCTAGCGCCGATCGGCGCCCGTGTCCCGGCTACGGTGATATCGGGTCGAAATCTGGTCCGGCTGTCGGTCGAGCGTTCGCGGAGCCCGCGCGCGAAATGCCTTCGGTGATATTAGATCGCGTGGCGGACCATAGCCAATTCTGCCGGGGAACCCGGGTCGGAGCGCCGTCGTCTCCCTCGAGTGCGGCGCGCGGATATTTCTTCACCCCCACGCCGGTGGACCGGAAACGTCACGGTGACGGGGACGGAGACGGCGCGTGGCGTCCCGCCGCTCCGGGCCCGTTGCAGCCGGCCCGCCCGCGGCAGATCCGGACCGGTTGCGGACTCCTCATGACACGCCATAGACGCTGGCTGCTTCGCCTGGTCAGGGCCTCGGCCCGGAATCGGGTCGGGTGCCCGCCCCGGGTCCGCAACCGCGGCCTGGTCCGATCATCCGCCGGATGCGGCGGCCCTGCGGCCCCGTCGGGGCCAAAGGCCTGGAGATTGCGGGACCTGTGGCCATTGCGGGACCTGTGGCCATAGCCGGAACGGTGTATCCGTCCGTCCGTCCGTCCGGTATGGCCGGCCGGGTGATCGACCCGACGCGCATCGTATTGAGCCGGTCCTGCCGACCGAGGGAGCCATTGCCTCCCGGCAACGGCGCCGGCCGAATCCCGCGATGCGAGGGGCATGCCTCGGCTGGTCGCCTTCGCTTCAAGCTTCGGCTCAAGCCTTGGCGCCGAGATTATCACTATACGTGTCTTTGGAAGGACATTAGCGTTATTCCATCGTACGCGCCGGTGCGGCGTGACCGGTGCTGCTTCACCGGACGGTGCAGGTGCTCCCGGGCGTCAACTCACCGTCATCGCGCCGACGGGTTACTAGGGCCTGTTTGGGAAGTATGTCCCGAGGCTGGCCGTGGATCTGATGGTGATTTTCGGATTGCATGATCCGTTGTGTGGTGCGGGGTGACCTGACGAACGAGCGGTGGGCTGTGCTGGAG
>NZ_CDWRCM010000097.1:0-13547 GCF_977927585.1 Frankia sp. CcWB2
CCGGGACGTCCGCCAACAGAATAGACCAACTGAGCGTGCGAGCGGCATGGCGATAAGCTCATCCAATCGAAGCCGATGCTCGTGACATCGATAAAGTGAGTGCCCGCCGCCCAGGGTATTGGGGCTCTTCGCGGTTCGCCGGACGGCGTATTTGGCCGCTGACCTTCTATGATGCCTGGTGGTGGCTGGTGTAGCCGTGGGTCGGGGTAGAGAACGAGGCCGCCGCCCGCGAGGCGCTGCCACCCGCGGCGCTGGCCGTCGGCCCGTTCCACGTCGTCCATCTGGCCAACAGGGCCGTCAGCGACGTCCGCCGCCGCGTCACCTACGCCCGCCCCACCCGGCCACTCCCAGTCACCACCAACCCAGCAGCAACCGTAATCGGCTAACTACAGATTCCGGCCAACCACGAGGAGTCAGTATTGTTATGAGAATGTCACGTAGGTCGTCAGGGAGAGGGCCGGCGGCGGTGTGGGCGCGGTCGGTCAGATCGTGGCCCTGCCGGTGGGCGGGAGAGCCAACCGCCAATGGAATGGAGTCGCCTATGAGGCGCTCTCACCTCGCCTACTTTGCGTCCTACAACGATCGGAACGCTGATGGCGTCGATGCCGCCCGAGCTGGGCAAGGGCCGGCGGCACGTGGTGCTGGTGATCTGCTGCTCGAGCCTGTTCATTGTCGCGCTGGACGCGACGATCCTCAACGTCGCCCTGCCGTCGATCAGGAACGACCTCCATGCCGCCGACTCCGGGCTGCAGTGGACGATTGACGCCTACGGCCTGGTGCTGGCAAGCCTGCTGCTCTTCTCCGGCTCGATGGGCGACCGGTTCGGGCGCAGGCGCGTGTTCCAGACCGGGCTGACGCTGTTCTCCTTCGGGTCGCTGCTATGTAGCCTGGCACCTGGGCTTGGCTGGTTGATCGCGTTCCGGATGATCCAGGCGGTCGGCGGGTCGATGCTCAACCCGGTCGCGCTGGCGATCATCACCAACACCTTCACCGAGCCCCGGGAGCGGGTGCGCGCGATCGGCATGTGGGGCGGGGTGATCGGCCTGAGCATGGCACTGGGACCGGTTCTCGGCGGCCTGCTGGTCGACACGGTCGGCTGGCGGTCGATCTTCTGGATCAACGTGCCGATCGGCATCGTCGCGATGGTGCTCACCGGCCGGTACGTGCCCGAGTCGAGGGCGCCGCGGGCCCGGCGGTTCGACCCGGCGGGCCAGGCGCTCGTCGCCGTCACCCTCGGCACCCTCGCTTACGCAATCATCGAGGCGCCGGCCGCCGGCTGGGCGGCCCCCCGGACGATCGTCATGTTCATCGTCGCCGCCCTTGCCCTGACCGGGCTCGTCGTGTGCGAGACGCGGCGCCAGGACGCCCTGCTGGATGTGCGGTTCTTCCGCAGCGATCCGTTTGCCGGTGCCACCGTCATCGCGCTCTGCGCCTTCGCGGCGTTAGGCAGCTTCCTCTTCCTGAACACGCTCTATCTGCAGGTCGTGCGCGGCTACTCGGCACTGCACGCCGGCCTGCTGACGCTACCGATGGCGGCCCTCGCGGCGGTGACGCCGCCGATTTCCGGCCGGCTCGTGGCCAGCCACGGGCCGCGGCCATCGTTGATCACCGCCGGGATGGCGTTGCAGGCCAGCGGCGTCCTGCTATCCCTCCTGGGGACGCAGACCAGCCTGGCGCCGGTCATCTGCGCCTACGTACTCTTCGGCGTCGGGTTTGGGATGGTCAACGCACCGACCACGAATATCGCGGTGTCCGGGATGCCGGTCGCCCAAGCCGGCGTCGCGGCAGCGGTCTCCGGTACCAGCCGGCAGATCGGCATGGCGCTCGGCGTCGCGATCTTCGGCTCGGTAGCCGCGCATCACGTTGCGGGCCGTCCTGGCGTGACGACCATCGACCCGACCAGCGCGCCCGCCTGGTGGATCATGGTTGGCTGTGGGCTCGCCATCGCCGTGCTTGACGTGCTCACCACCGGCCGGTGGGCGCGCGGCACGGCGGCCCGCACCGCGGTGCTCTTCACCCCCCAGCCAGCGATGCCGGAGGCCGAGGCGGTCGCGAGTGTCTCCGGCGGAGCGGGGCCGCCCTGACCGAGCGCGGTCCCAGCGGGGGGACGCGCGCAGGTGCGCGCGGGCACGCGACCAGCAAAGGCCAAACCACAGGTCAATCGGCTCTGTTGCATGCGGCCAAGGCGGGACCTGCGTGCTGGTACTTGGGCATGATCAGGTGATGGTTCGAGGTGCGGTCGCTCCGCCGCTGCCGGTGTCGGAGTTCGCGAGGTTCCGGTTCCCTCCCGGGGTGATCGTGCTGGCGGTCCGCCCGGAGATCGGTGTCGGCGCCTTGACTCGATGCGGCTGATCTTCTGCTGGCCTCGGTCATGGCGTCAGCGGTCTCTTCCTGAGCCTTGGCGTGCGACCGGTCAGGTCTGGGAAATCACCTGGTACCCCTCCGCGCCGGCACACCGGACCGGCCTTCGGCTATGTGCTGGACGGCGAGATGGTGTTCGAGCTCGAAGGTGAGCCGGCGCGTGCCGTCCGGGCCGGCGATCCGTTCTGGGAGCCGGGTGGCGACGTCATCCACTACCAGGACGGCAACAACCGCGACGACATCCCCGTGCGCTTCACCGTCACCATGCTCTGCGAACCGGGCAAACCGATGCTTTCGCTCGTGGACGAGGAGGAGCTCGTCCGGCGTAAGAACCGCCGAGCCTCGCGCACAAACTGACCGTGAGCTCAGCTAGACCGCCCCGTCGTACCCACATACTCGGACATTTCACCTCCGCGAAACCGGAAGGCCAAGAAGATGAAGATCGCTGTCATCGGTGGGACCGGGCTCATCGGATCGAAGGTGGTCCGGATCCTGAACGCGAGCGGGCACGAGGCAGTGCCGCACTCGCCGTCCACCGGCGTGGACCTGCTGCGCGGGCAGGGCCTGCCCGAGGCGATGGAGGGGGCCGATGTCGTCGTCAACCTGACGAACTCGCCGACCTTCGACGACGCCTCGCCCGCGTTCTTCCAGACGACCATGGACAACCTGCTCACAGCCGCCAAGGCCGCCGGCGTCAGCCACGCCGTCATCCTCTCGATCGTGGGCGCCGACCAGGTGCCGGGCCTGGTCTACTATCGCGCCAAGGTGCTGCAGGAGAACATCCTCAAGGCCGGCCCCGTGCCGTACTCGATCGTCCGCGCCACGCAGTTCTTCGAGTTCATCGACGCGGCGCTGTCTTGGACCACCGACGAGAACACCGTCCGCCTGCCCGCCACGCGCGTCCAACCCATCGCCGCGGTCGACGTCGCCCAGGCCGTGGCCGACGTCAGCGTGGGCACCCCGCTGCAGGGCACCCGCAACGTCGCCGGCCCCGAGGTCTTCGCGCTCGACGAACTGGACAAGATCACCCTCGCCGCCCACGGTGACCATCGCACCGTCGTCACCGACAACAGCGCCGGCATATTCGCCGCCGCCTCGGGCGACGCCCTCATCGCCACGGACGGCGCCGCCATCGCCAGGACCACCTACCGGGGGTGGCTCGCGCGCTGACTCGGCCAGGGTCCGCGCGACATCCGTCGCGCGGACCCCGTCAGGAATCCTCGTAGATTCAATGATGTGCCCGACCTCGACGGCGTCCTGGCGGCGGTGGGCCCGCGGCTACGCGCGCTGCGCCACCGGCGCGGGGTGACGCTGCCGCAGCTGTCCCAGGCCACCGGGATCTCGGTCAGCACCTTGTCCCGCCTGGAGTCCGGCCAGCGCCGGCTCACCCTGGAACTGCTGCTGCCGCTGGCACGCCCCCACCAGGTGCCGCTGGACGAGCTGGTCGGCACGCCAACCGCCGACCCGCGCATCCACCCCCGCCCGATCGAACGCAACGGCATGACGCTCATCCCGCTCACCCGCCGACCCGGCGAGCTGCAGGCCTACAAAATGACCATCCCGGCGCACTGGCCCGCCCGCGAACCGCAACGGCAGGCCCACGAGGGCTACGAATGGTTCTACGTCCTGTCCGGACGGCTGCGCCTGCAGCTCGGCGAGCACGACATCGTTTCCACCCCCGGCGAGGTCGCGGAGTTCGACACCCACGTCCCCCACGCCTTCAGCAACCCCACCCCGCGGCCCGCCGAAGCCCTCAGCCTGTTCGGCCCCCAGGGCGAACGCCTGCACGTCCGCGCCCACCCGGCAACAACAAGTGAGAGCAGCCGGTAGCAAGGGAAGGGAAACGACGCCAGCGGTAAGAAAGCCCCACCGACAGACCCGCGAGAACGGCCAACGAATAATGGTGGGCCTGCCTGGCGCAGGACGTTCTGCGCCAGGTCCGGGTGCCGGAGTTCCTCCGAATGTGGGACGTCAGGCCGTGCCGCGGCAACCAGTGCGCGGATAACGTGACTAGCGCCGGCAGCTGCAACACCATCGGGAGCGGAATGTGACACTTGTGCACGATAGACCGGCCGGGCACACGGGCCCGCCGGCGGGCGAGCTCCCGCCCGGGGTTGTGAAAACCCTGGCGCAGTACCTGCGGACGACGTCGCACAAGGACATCGCCCTGCTGTACTTCATGACCTCGCTGGTATTCTTCGCGTTCGCTGGAATCCTGGCGATGCTCATCCGGGCCGAGCTCACCCAGCCGGGTCTGCAGTACCTGTCGAACGAGCAGTACAATCAGGTTTTCACGATGCACGGCACGCTGATGCTGCTGATGTTCGCGACGCCGATCGCGTTTGCGTTCGCGAACTACCTGATCCCGCTGCAGATCGGCTCGCCTGACGTGGCCTTTCCACGGCTGAACGCGTTGTCGTTCTGGCTGTTCCTGTTCGGCAGCCTGACGGTCACCGCGGGCTTCCTTACGCCGAACGGCGCCGCCTCCTTCGGCTGGTTCGCCTATACGCCGCTGTCGAACGCCGCCTACTCGCCGGGCGTCGGCAGTGACCTGTGGGTGCTGGGTCTGACCGTCTCCGGTCTGGGTACCATCCTGGGCGCGGTCAACTTCATCACGACGATCCTTTGCCTGCGGGCGCCCGGCATGACGATGTTCCGGCTGCCGATCTTCTGCTGGAACCTGCTGGTGACCTCGATCCTGGTGCTGGTCGCCTTCCCGGTGCTCGCGGCCGCGCTACTCGCCCTGGAGTTCGACCGCCGGTTCGGCGCGCACATCTTCGACCCGGGTAACGGCGGCGCCGTCCTCTGGCAACACCTGTTCTGGTTCTTCGGGCATCCCGAGGTGTACATCATCGCCCTGCCCTTCTTCGGGATCATCACGGAGATCATCCCGGTGTTCTCCCGCAAGCCGTTGTTCGGCTACAAGGGACTGGTCTACGCGACCATCGGCATCGGGGCGCTGGCGATCGCTGTGTGGGCGCATCACATGTACGTCACCGGCGCGGCGCTGCTGCCGTTCTTCGCTTTCCTGACGTTCCTGATCGCGGTGCCCACCGGGGTCAAGTTCTTCAACTGGATCGGCACGATGTGGCGCGGACAGCTCACCTTCGAGGCGCCGATGTTGTTCGCCGTCGGCTTCCTGGTGACGTTCCTGTTCGGTGGTCTAACCGGTGTTCTGCTGGCCAGCCCGCCGATCGACTTCCACGTCTCGGACAGCTACTTCGTCGTCGGCCACTTCCACTACGTCGTCGCCGGCCTGTTGTTCGCCGGCTTCGGCGGGGTGTACTTTTGGTTCCCGAAGGTCACCGGCCGGATGTTGAACGAGCGGCTCGCGAAGGTGCACTTCTGGACGATGTTCTTCGGCTTCCACCTGACCTTCCTGGTGGATCACTGGCTCGGTGTCAAGGGCCTGCCGCGCAGATACGCCGACTACGGCCCGGACGACGGCTTCACCACGCTGAACACCATCGCCACCGCTGGCAGCTCCCTGCTTGCGCTGTCGACCCTGCCGCTGCTGTACAACCTGTGGTGGTCGTACCGGAAGGGTCGGGTCGTGACAGTGGACGACCCGTGGGGCTTCGGCAACTCGCTGGAATGGGCGACGTCCTGCCCACCACCGCGGCACAACTTCACCTCGCTGCCGCGGATCCGCTCCGAGCGGCCCGCCTTCGACCTGCACTACCCGCAGGCGGCCGGCGCGGTCGACTACCATGCCACCCCCGAGTTCACCCCGACCCGCGACACCCCGGAGCTGAATACCTGAGAACGCGGCTCACGTTGGCGGCTGAACCGGAACCGCCCCGGGCTGTTGAGAGCCCGGGGCGGTTCAGCCCTGACAGGCCCGGCCCTCATGGGTGGGTGCGGTTCACGGCGCTGCTGGCCGATGCGGCCCGCCGTGAGGTACGCCCACCGAGGTCGAGACCGCGCTCGCCGACCGGTCGGGCGATCGGCGTCCTGGGCGGGATGGGCGAGTCTGGGCGGGATGGGCGAGACCGCGCGGGGCTACGACTGACGGTTGTAATTTCGGCTAGCTCGTGTTGATTCCATGAGGGTCACCAACCCGCCTGACTCGCATGTACTGGAAGGTGACTGGGTGATGCGCCGCCCTGTACAGCCGGTATCGCTCATAGATGCGGTGGTCGAAAATCTTCGCGCCGAGCTGTTCAGTGGCAATATCGGCAGCAACCAGGCGCTGACCGAAGTAGGCGTCGCCACCCAGTACGATATCGCTCGCCCGACCGCGAAGGCGGCAATCGAGAAGCTGGTCGCGGCCGGTCTCCTTGTCCGCGGCAGTCACAAGGTCGCCCGGGTCCCCGAGCTCGGCCCGGACGACGTTCGCGACATCTACAACACGCGCTACTGCCTCGAGCGCGAGCCACTCCGGCTGCTCGCCGCGGCCCGCCGCGTTCCCGCGCAGGCCCGGATGGCCAATGATGAGATCAAGTCGGTGATCAACGGCCCTCAGATCGCGATCGTCGAGCCCGACATGCGGTTTCACCTCAGCCTCGTCGACTCGATGTCCAGCCCCCGCATCAGCGGCATGTACCACAAACTCGCCGGTGAAGTCCGGCTGTGCATGTCGCAGGTACAGGGCCGGGCGCTGCTGAGCGCGGAATCGATCTACGGCGAGCACGCTCGCCTGCTGGAGCTGATCGTGACCGGCGATCAGGACGCAGCAACGGTCTTACTCCACAAACACCTCTCCCGCGCGCGCGGGAGACTCGCGGGCGCTTTCGGCGCCGAACCGGGCCCGGAGGCGGGCTTCGAGTACGAAGCCGCGACGGCGCGCGGGTGACACGTTCGCTCGGACCGCGCATCCATCAAGGTCACGGGAAGTCGTCGACCGGCGTTCTCCAACACGTTCTCAGCCGGCACCGCCAGGATGGGCAGAATCACGGATCGGGCGAGTCGCGTACTCCAGCGTCTCAACAATGTGGACGTATTCGCGCCCCGTTGCGCGTGACATTCCGACCTCGCAGGTCCGGTTGGCCGACGCATGCACCTCGAAGGTGCGGGAGTTGACCTCACGTGCCTCGTTCAACGTCGCCGCCGCAGTCAGCTCGGGATGCAGGAGCCCGCGATCACCAGCGAACGCGCAGCAATTCCAGTCCAGCGGCACGACCACCTCGTCGCTGACCAGCTCGGCGAGTTCCCTGAGTAAAGTCGTGGTGCCCCGCCGCTCGGTCGAGCACGTAGGGTGCAGTACCAGGGACGCCACCCGGCGGGTCACCGAGAGGCGGCCCACGACCTCGGCGCGCACGAATTCGAGCGCGTCCACGAAACGAAGTGCCTCGTAGCCGCCGCCAAGCCGCTCCGCCTCGGCGCGAAGCTCCTCCAGACCTTCTGTGCACGACGCCGCGTCGCACACGACCGGCAGGCGGCCGCCGTCGGTCGCTGCGAGCAGCGCCGGCAGGACCTTGGCCCCGATGACCTCGTGGCCGCCCCTGAGACCCTTCGACTTCCACGGCATACCGCAACACATCGACGCAATGCCCTTGGGCACCCGTATCGCTACTCCGGCACGCGCGCACAGCGTCAGCATCGCGGGCATGACCCCGCCGCTGGACGACGACGAGCCGAACATGGCACCGACGCACGCCGGGAAGTACACGGCGCACGCCTCTGCGGCAGCCACGACCGCCCGGCGCCGGTACCCCCCGCGGGGCAGCGAGGCGTCATACTGGGGCATCCTGTCGGTGCCCAACGTTCTGCGGGCCAGGGAGGTCGCGGCTGTCGGCAACGCCGGCGGCAGTGCGGCGGCAGAAAGCGCCTTCCCAGCCAGTGCGGTGGTCGCCCCCCAGTGGCGGGCCGCCGAGCGCCACAGCGCGTCCTCGCCCTTGTTCACCCTCTCGGCGCGCAGCTCTCGCACGAGTGATCCGGTGTTGATCTGCACAGGGCAAGCGGTCTGGCACATACCGTCGACCGCGCAGGTGTCGACCGCGTCATAGCGGTAGGCCGCGGACAGCTCGTCGGCGAGCCCCTCGTCTCCCTCCCGCCGCGCGGCCTCACGCTCCCGCAGCAGGGCGATCCGCTGCCGAGGAGTCAGGGTCAGCGCCCGGCTCGGGCAGACCGGTTCGCAGTACCCGCACTCCACGCACATGTCCGCGCCGTAGCCGACCGTCGGCACATCCTTGAGATTGCGCAGATAGGAGCGAGGATCATCGGACAGCACGACCCCCGGGTTGAGGATTCCCGGCGGGTCGAACAGCCGCTTCACCTCCGTCATGACGTCATACAGTTCATCGCCGTACTGGCGACGGACATACCCCGCCATGATCCGGCCGGTGCCGTGCTCCGCCTTGAGCGTCCCCTTGGGGATGTAATGAAGTAACAAATACGTGATCGAGAGCATCATCGCAGGTCACAGGCCTGTGGAGGGTTCGAAACGCGCAAGTTATTTCATTTCGACTCCCTTGTGCTCGAGCACCAGCTCGACCATTTCCTCGGTGAACGCGTGGTAGCGTTCCAACCGCGCGGGATCCTGGAAGGTCTCAGTGAGCATGAAATGGATATTGCCGTCCTTGGCATGGCCGAAGATGACACTGTTCTGATAGCCGTGCGCGTCGAACAGCTTCGTGAGTTCCTGGCACGCTACCCGCAGGTGCGGCACCGGAACCGCCACATCCTCCAGCAACGCCGTGGTCCCCGCCTGGCGCGCTCCCGCGACGGCCGTGTAGAGACCCTTGCGCACGTGCCACAGGTCCTTTCGGCGCCGCGGGTCCGAGGTCAGCTCCAGGGGCGACTCGGTCTCGAGCCCATCGCACACGCCGCCGGCCCCGGACACCTTGTCGGCAAGCTCCTCGGTGGTCGCTGCCTGCAGCTCCACCAGGAACGCAACCTAGTCACGCACCTCCAGCGAGCCGATCTCAGCCGGTGTCGCGCCGAGGGTCTGCGCAACGGCAAGGGACCGAGCGTCCATCAGTTCGATCGTCGCGAACCCCACGTCGACCAGCTCGGGCAGCGCGGCGGTCGCGGTGGCGAGGTCACGAAACACCGCCAAGCCCGTCGAGGCGTGGGGAAAGAGCTCCACCATCCGGAACGTGGCCGAGGCGACGAACCCGAGCGTGCCTTCGCTACCGATCATCAGATGGGCCAGGATCTCGACGGGACGCTCGTAGTCGAGAAACGAGTTGAGACCGTAGCCCATCGTGTTCTTCATTGAGAACTGCCGACGCAGCGTCGCCACGGACGCCGGGTTGCGGCAGATCCGCTCACGGAGCCGCAACAAGCCCTCATACAGATCGGGTTCCAGCGCGCGCAGCCGTTCATCCGCGTCCGGCGCACCGGTGTCAATCACGGATCCGCTGGATAGCACCACGGTCATCGCCTCGAGCGTCTGGTAGGCGTTCTGCCCGGTACCGCAGGCCATTCCGCTGGAATTGTTGGCAATGACTCCACCCAGGGTGCAGGCGACCTCACTCGCGGGGTCGGGACCGAGCTTCCGCCCGTACGGACGCAGCCGCGCGTTCGCGGCACGGACGGTCACGCCAGGCTCGGCGCGCAGACGGTCACCACCGTCGAGCACCTCGGCCGACTGAAAACCGGGTCGCACGTCGACCAGGATCCCGTCGGTGACGCCCTGGCCGCTGAGGCTCGTCCCGCCCGAGCGGAACGTCAGGTACGAACCACTTCGCCGGCATCTCGCAAACAGCGCCGCCACATCGCCCACGCCGGCAACACGTTCCACTGCGGAAGGCACCAGGTGATAATGCGACGCATCCCGCGCCATCGCGTAGCGCAGGACCGGACGGCCTGCCACGGCCGCCGCGGCTCCCCGCTACCTCCGCTACCTCCGCGCCAGTGGGACGCCCTTCAAGACTCATCGCCCGTCCTCTCCAGACAAAGAAAGTCTGACAAGTATACATTCGCACACCCCGCGGCGCGTCACCTCGGCTGCCCTACGATGTCCCTGCCACCCAGCGTCACTGCCACCCAGGGCATCGAGCCCTGATCACGAGCCCGCGGCAGGCCCCGGCTTTCTCAAATCGAGACTGCCCGTGGCGGCTGTGACTGCTACGACCATGGGCGAGGTGCCGAGCGTGGGGGCCACCCGTCGCCGACGGTGTGAAAACAGTCGTTGGAGCTCGGTACCCCAGGCGGCCTGTCGCCCACAGCAAGAGCCATGAGCTCGGAAAGGGTTTATAATGATCTTTATCACCGCCAAGTTCCGGATCAAGCCGGAGCACGCCGACCAGTGGCCGGAGATCTCACGGGCGTTCACCGAGGCGACCCGCGCTGAGCCGGGCTGCAAATGGTTCGACTGGTCCCGCAACATTGAGAGCCCGACCGAGTACGTACTGGTCGAGGCATTCCAGGATGGCGACGCCGGAGCCGCGCACGTCCAGTCCGACCACTTCAAGGCCGCCCGGCAGACACTGCCGAAGTACCTCGCCGAGACGCCGCGCATCGTGAACACGGTTCTGGAGCAGGACGACTGGTCGGAGCTCGGCGAACTCGCTGTGTCCGACTGATCGGTCGGACCGCCGGCGACGACAGGCGGAGCCCCGGTCGGAAACCTCCGTGACGTCCAACCTGACGCCGCTATTCCCGTGGTCCGGCGTATCGGCATGAAGAAGAAGCCGGGTCGGCCGCCGACGTGGACATGCCGGCAGTTGATCGACGGGATTCGGTGGCGGACGCGGACCGGGGCGCCGTGGCGGGACGTTCCCGCCCGGTACGGGCACTGGCGCATGGTGTACGGACTGTTCCAGGACTGGCATCGGGACGGGCTCGCTCCAGCCCAGCGACAGTCACCCAATGTCATACTCGGGATGCATCTTCGAATCATGGCCTCCAGGGTGCTCTAGTCGACTCCACCCTGGGGGCCGTGGTTGCGGTCGTAGGCCGCGCGGGCCACGGCGATGTCGTCGCGGTGCCGTTCGGCCCACGATGTGAGCGTCCGCAGCGTGGCATACAGCTCCCGGGCCATATCGGTGGCCTGGTACTCGACCTTCGGCGGCACCGTGGGGTAGACGACCCGCGTCAGCAGCCCATCACGTTTCAGGTTACGCAGCGTGAGGGTGAGCATCCGCCGGCTGATGCCGCTGATCGACCGCTGCAGCTCGGTGAACCGGACCGGTCCGTCGCTGATCCGCAGCAGGATGCCGATGGCCCACTTGCCACTGATCCGGTTCAGCACCTCCAAGACGGTGCAGGCCTCGGCCTCGTGGTCGGGGGGGGTCGATCACATCGCTGTTCCCCTGGAACATGAAAGTGCCTCCTTCCGGCCGCTCCCACAGTCACACATGATGGCTTCCGTAACAAGACGTGCCCCATACGGCGGCTGGAACCGCGCCTGGCTGGCGGCCGCGACCGGCCCGCCGCCGCGGCCCCCGTCCGGCCTCCTCGACGTCAAGGAAGACTGTTGACCGACTCAACTCCCCCGGCCCCGCCCCCGGCGCTCCCGTCCCGCTGGCTCGCTCTCGGGGTGCTCTGCACCAGCAACCTGATGGTCATCCTGGACAGCTCGATCGTTACGGTCGCGCTGCCGACCATCCAGCAGGACCTCGGCTTCTCCCAGGCGAACCTGGCCTGGGTTGTGAACGGATACCTGATCGCCTTCGCCGGCCTGCTGCTGCTGTCCGGACGGCTGGGTGACCTGCTGGGCGGCCGGCCCGTCTTCATCGGGGGGCTCGGCCTGTTCACGGCGGCCTCGCTGGCCTGCAGCCTGGCCAACACCGGCGGCCTCCTGATCACGTTCCGCTTCCTGCAGGGCGCCGGGGGCGCGCTGGCCTCCGCGGTGGCACTCGGCATGATCGTCACGATCTTCCCCGACAGCCGGGAGCGGGCCAAGGCACTGGCCTGCTACGCCTTCGTCGCCGCGGCCGGCTCATCGATCGGGCTCATCCTCGGCGGCGTGCTGACCAAGGGTCTCAGCTGGCCGTGGGTCTTCTACGTCAACGTGCCGCTGGGTGTCCTCGCGGTGGTGCTCGCCCTGCAGGTGCTGCCCCCGATCGCCGGGCTCGGGCTGCGCGAGGGCGCGGACGTTCTCGGCGCCGGGCTGGTGACCGCCGGGCTGATGCTCGGCGTCTACACCGTCGTCCGGGGCGGGGCGGACGACTGGAGCAACGGCGGGACGCTGGGGCCGCTCGCCGCCTCGCTGCTCCTGCTCGCCGCCTTCGTGGGCCGCCAGGCCGCCGCGGCCAAACCACTGCTGCCGCTGCGCATCTTCCGCTCCCGCGCGGTCGGGGGAGCGAACATCATCCTGACCCTGATGGTGGCCGGCCTGTTCGGCTACCAGTTCTGCACCGCCCTGTACCTGCAGGACGTGCTCGGCTACGACGCGCTGCGCACCGGGCTGGCGTTTCTGCCGGCCCCGCTGACCATCGCGGCCGTCTCGCTGGGCCTCGCGTCGCCGCTGAGCACCCGGTTCGGCCCCAGGCCGGTGATCGTCGTCGGGCTGCTGCTGGTCGCCGCGGCGCTCCTACTGTTGGCCCGGGTACCGGCCGACGGCAGCTACGCGCGCGACATCGCCCCGGTGTTCGTCCTGCTGGGTATCGGTTTCGGCGCGGCGATGCCCGCCCTGATCGGCCAGGCGATGGCGGTCTCCGACCCCGCCGAGGCCGGCGTCGCCTCCGGGGTGGCCAACACCACCCAGCAGATCGGCGCCGCGCTCGGCACCGCGATCCTGGCCACCCTCGCCGCCTCCCGCACCGACTCGCTGCTCGACCGCGGCAGGAGCACCATCGCCGCCCTCACCGGCGGGTTCCACCTCGCCTACGCGGTGAGCGCGGCCCTGGTCGCCGCGGCCGTCCTCGTCACCCTGTTCGTCCTGCGCCCGCCCGGCCAGTCACGGGCCGCCGACAGCGCACGGGCCGCCGACGCCCACCCAGCCGAGACCGACGACCCGGCGCAGCCGGCGGGGGTGCCGGCCGCGGGACAGTAACCGCCGGGGCCAGCCGTCGGGGACGGAGTAGGCCGGGCGCCCTACCGCCGAGACGGTCCTGCCGCGTGTTCAGTTCTGCCGTGTGTCCGGGACTGAGGTGGGCCTCGTGTTGATCGCAGCCAGCGCAACCCGCACCCGCTCGGGTGGGGTGCGCGGCCCACGGGTCGCACCGCGCCTCGCTCGCCGGACTTCCGCCGGGTTCGCAGCACCGCGGACAGGGGCATGCTCCGGCTACGCCTGACGGCCACCCGATGCTTACCCCGACCCCGGTGAGGCGCCCATGCGGCAGCTAACCCCGCTT
>NZ_CDWRCM010000097.1:13877-15744 GCF_977927585.1 Frankia sp. CcWB2
GGACCGGTCTCGCCCGCTGTGGGAGGCGTACCTGATCTCCGGATTGCAGGGGCAGCGGGTCGCCGTCCTGACCAAGATTCACCATGCGGTGCTCGATGGCCTGTCCGGGGCCGAGGTACTGCTCGCGCTGACCGACTTCACCCCGGCGGGCCGCGAACCTCCACCGCCGGCCGCCCCGCCGGCTGGCCTGCCCAACCAGGCAGAGATGCTCGCGCGCGGGCTTCTCGGACTATCCCGGCAACCGTTGCGCGCGTTGTCTGTCCTGCCCCGGACGCTGCGCTATCTCGACCGCAATCCGGCGTTGCGGACCGTTCCGGGCATCCGTCTTGCGGGCCGGGTGGCGCGCGGCGTCCTGGAGTTCCGGCGGGAGGCGCACACCGACGGGGAGATCCTCGAGGTTCCCCGGGTACGGGCGCCGCGGACCCGCTTCAACGGGCCGATCAGCCCACACCGGCAGGTCGCCTTCGCCACCCTGCCGCTGACCGACATCAAAACAATCAAGAACCACTTTCACGTCACCGTAAACGACGTTGTTGTCACATTGTGTGCGGGAGCCGTCCGGACGTGGCTCGCCAACCGGGACGAGCTACCGGATCGGCCGCTGGTCGCGATGGTGCCGCTGAGCGTCCGTACCCCCGAACAGGTCGGCACCTTCGGCAACCGGATCTCGGCGATGATGGTACCGATCCCCACCCACGAGCCGGACCCGGCCGCACGGATCGCCTTCACCCACGACGCGCTGGCCACCGCGAAGACCGTGCACCGCGCAATCCCGGCCACCGTCCTGCAGGACACGGAACAGTTCGTACCGCCGGCCATACTCGCCCGCGCATCCCGCATGGTCATGGCGGTGCTGAGCAGAACCCGGATCCAGCCGGTCTGCAACCTGGTCGTATCCAACGTGCCGGGCTCACCCCTGCAGCTCTACCTCGGCAAGACGCCGATGACCGCCGCCTATCCGCTCAGCCCCATCACCCACAGCTGCGGCCTGAACATCACCGCGCTAAGCTACCGGGACGCGCTCGACGTCGGAGTCGTCACCGACCGGGCACAGGTCCCCGACGCCTGGGAAATCATCAGCGCGTTGCACGAGGAACTCGCGACGCTGCGCTGACGGCCGCGCAGCGGACGCGGGCTCAGCGGCGGCCGGAGGCCGGTGCCGCGGTGGCCGTCGCCGCGGATGCCGGCGGGCAGGGGCTGCCAGCGGCCGGCGAGGCGGTCTTCCAGGGCGGGCATGGTGGTGTATTCGAGTTCGTCGAGGCCGAGGCCGTGCGGTTCGAAGGGGCCGTGGCGGCGCAGGTAGTCCATGACCTCGTTGGCCTGCGCGCGGGCCCGGTCGAAGGCGGGGTCGTCGAACATGTCGCGCGGGCCGAGGAGCCGGCCACCGGTGATCTGGAAGCCGAGGCAGACCACCCGGGGCGGCCCGTCGAACCGGGACGGGTGCGCGTGTGCGACCGGGACTGGCATGAGGGGCGCGTGGTGGGAGCCGCGCATGCTGCCGCCGACGGTGTAGGCCAACGCGAACGGCTCCAGCGCCTCGCCGATCGAGGGCAGCCCGGACTGGCAGCGCACAATCATCACCGGGTCGTCCTTGCCGACATACTTCCCGGCGATCAGGGACAGCCGCTGGGTGCTCGTCGCGGCCGCCTGCTCGTCCAACGTCTTGGAGGTGACGCTGTGCAGGACATAGCGGGCCGGCGCACCGATGTACATGAGCAGGTCGTACATGTCGGCCGGGCAGTCGAACACGATCCGCTTCTCCTGGTACAGGTCGTAGACCTCGAACCGGAACCCGGCGTGCATCTTCGCGTCGATGACCAGCCCGGCGGTGGTGAAGGGGTCGGCGAACATCCGGAACAGCGGCAGG
>NZ_CDWRCM010000097.1:15848-16356 GCF_977927585.1 Frankia sp. CcWB2
TTCCAGGCACCCGGTTCGGTCTTGTCCGCCAGGAAGCACAGCACCGGCTCGGACGGCCGTTCGACGAACTCGAGCTCGGCGTAGCCGGGGCCCATGCCACGCAGGTTGCCGGAAAACGCGTCGGAGAGCAGGTCCTGCCCGGCGCCGTAGAGCCCGAGGTCCCGGGCGACCTGCGTGGTCGCGCGGAAGACATCCCAGGCGAACGAGTGCACCGCCACCGCGTCCGGGCCATGCGCATGGGTCATGATCAGGGAGAGGTCGTCGCCGCAGGTCGCGACGGTACCGTCGAGCAGCAGGTCGCCGCGCGCCGCGTCGACCCGCCGGGTGGCTTCGGCGACCATGTCGGGGTGGACGGCGGAATGGCCCACGAACCCGCCGGTGTCGGCCTTGATGATGCTGAGTGTTGGCATGACCGTTACCTCCTCGTGCGAGTGGGCCTGGTCGTCCAGATGTCGTCAGGATGTTTGAAGCCCTACCCGGTTGGGCGGGTGGCAGTCCCGTTGCATAA
>NZ_CDWRCM010000098.1:0-6726 GCF_977927585.1 Frankia sp. CcWB2
CGATCTCGTCGACCTCGCCGAGGAGAACGAGGTCATCGAGCGCGAGGAACGCGACATGATCGCGTCGGTGTTCGAGCTCGGGGACACCCTGGTGCGCGAGGTGATGGTGCCGCGTCCGGACATGCTCTTCATCGAGTCGACGAAGACCGTCCGGCAGGCCCTCGCGCTGGCCCTGCGCAGCGGCTTCTCGCGGATCCCCGTCATCGGGGAGAGCGTCGACGACGTGGTGGGGATCGCCTTCCTCAAGGACATGGTCCGCCGGGAACGCGAGGGGGGCGAGGACGGTGCGATCGCTGAGATCATGCGTTCGCCCGCGCTTGTGCCCGAGAGTAAGCCCGCGGACGACCTGCTCCGCGAGATGCAGGCGTCGCGCACCCACATGGCGATCGTCATCGACGAGTACGGTGGAACGGCCGGACTCGTCACCATCGAGGACATCCTCGAGGAGATCGTCGGTGAGATCACCGACGAGTACGACAACGAGGTTCCGCCGGTGGAGTGGATCGACGCTGACACCGCGCGGGTAACCGCCCGGCTCGACATCGACGATCTGGCGAAGCTGTTCCACTTCGATGTGGACGACCTGCCCGGCGCGGACGACACCCTCACCGTCGGTGGCCTGCTGGCCACGGCCCTGGGACGGGTGCCCATCCCGGGTGCGACGGTCACGGTCGGCGGGTTGCGGCTGTCGGCGGAACGGGCCGCCGGCCGGCGTAACCAGATCGGCACCGTGGTCGTCCAGCGGTTGCCGCATCCGTCGAACGGCGACGACGGCTCGCCGCCTCCCCGATCCGACGACGGCGGCGAACCCGTGCGCAGCTCGTCGTCGGACCGAAAGGTGAATTCGTGACCGCCGACGTGACCCGGTCGGGGACCGTGCCTGCCGATGGCAACTCGGCCGACGGCGCCCCGGCTCTCGACCTCGCCGCCGAGGACGCGAAGCTCGTGGTGCTGGCCAGGGCGGCGCGGCTGCGTGCCTACGCCCCCTCGGGCGACCCTGCGGAGGGGGCGGCGCTGCGTGACACCGACGGTCGCACCTACGCGGCGGCGACTCTCGGCCTGGGCCGGGCCGAGCTAGCGATCTCGGCGCTGCGCGCGGCGGTGGCCGCCGCGGTGTCCAGTGGCGCCCGCCGGTTCGAAGCTGCCGCGGTGGTCACGCAGAAGGACGAGCTCGACCGCGCCGACCTGGCGACGTTGGCCGAGTTCGGCGCCGGGATCCCGGTGTTCCTCGCCGGCCCGGACGGCGTCGCCCGGACCAGGGTGACCACCTAGCGTGTCGACAACGACCTCGGTGCCGTTCCGGGCCGGCTTCGCCTGCCTCGTCGGACGGCCCAACGCCGGCAAGTCGACGCTGACGAACGCGCTGGTAGGGACGAAGGTCGCCATCACCAGCGGGCGACCACAGACCACTCGGCACGCCATCCGCGGCATCGTCCACCGCGACGACGCCCAGCTCGTCCTGGTCGACACCCCGGGGTTGCACCGGCCGCGCACGCTGCTCGGGCAGCGGCTCAATGACGTGGTGCGGGCCACGCTGTCCGGGGTTGACGTCGTCGGTTTCTGCATGCCCGCGGACGAGCCGGTCGGCCGGGGGGACCGCTTCATCGCCGAGGAGCTGTCCCGGCTGCCCAAGCGCACCCCGGTGGTCGCCATCCTCACCAAGACAGACCGGGTCGCCGATCCCGATCGGATCGGCGCCCGCCTGCTCGAGATCGCCGGGCTCGGCGAGTTCAGTGACATCGTTCCAGTCAGCGCGGTGCGCTCCTACCAGGTCGACGTGCTCGCCGACGTGCTCGTCGCCCGGCTGCCCGCCGGGCCTGCGCTGTATCCCGGTGGGGAGCTGACCGACGAACCGGAACAGGTGATGGTCGCCGAACTCGTCCGTGAGGCCGCGTTGGAGGGGGTCCGCGACGAGTTGCCGCACTCGCTCGCCGTCGTGGTGGAGGAGATGGTCCCCCGGGAGGGCAGGCCGGCGCAGCGTCCTCTCCTCGACGTCCGGGTGAACGTCTTCGTCGAGCGGCCCAGCCAGAAGGCGATTGTCATCGGGACCAGTGGATCCCGCCTCAAGGAGGTCGGTTCCCGCGCCCGTACCCAGATCGAGGCGCTCCTCGGCACCCCGGTCTTCCTCGATCTACATGTCAAGGTCGCCAAGGACTGGCAGCGCGATCCGCGTCAGCTGCGTCGCCTGGGGTTCTGAGCCGGCTCGCCGCCGGGCCCCACCGGGGCACCGTCCATGCCGCGTCCATGCCGCCATGTACTGCCGTACCTACCCCCGGCTATGGGAACGGGATGCCCGGCGGGCTCCTCAGGAGAACATCCCGGCTGGTACCGGCCATCTGCCGGGCGACCTCGCTTCACCGCATGAACTCGGGGCCGTGCAACCATGGGCGGGTGCCGGTGTATCGCGACGAAGGTGTCGTCCTGCGCACGGCCCCCCTCGCCGAGGCCGACCGCATCATTACCGTGCTCACCCGTCGGACCGGTCGGGTGCGGGCCGTCGCCAAGGGTGTCCGCAAGACGTCCTCGCGGTTCGGGTCGCGGCTGGAGCCGGGCACGTACGTCGATCTGCTGCTGCATTCCGGCCGGGCGCTGGACACGGTCACCCAGGCGGACATCATCTCTCCCTACGGCGCCACGATCGCCGTCGACTACCCGAGGTACACCGCGGCCGCGGTGATGCTCGAGACCGCCGAGCGGTTGACCAGCGAGGAACGCCAGCCCGCCCTGCGGCTGTTCCTCCTGCTCGTCGGTGGTCTGCGTACGCTCGCCGGCGGGGAGCGCCCACCCGCGCTCGTCCTCGACGCGTTCCTGCTGCGGGCGCTCGCGGTGTCCGGGTATGGGATGGCCCTAGACGACTGCGCGCGCTGCGGTGGGCCTGGGCTGCACCTGTCGTTGTCCGTGTCGGGCGGCGGCGTAGTGTGCCCGCAATGTCGCCCGCACGGTGCGGCGTCGGTGTCCGCGGGTGCGGTGCGGCTGCTCGCGGATCTGTTGTGCGGTGACTGGGACGGTGCACTGGTCAGTGACGCCCGCGCCCGGCGGGAGGCCGGTGGCATCGTCGCCGCCTATCTCCAGTGGCATCTCGAACGCGGGCTTCGCGCGCTGCCTCATCTGGAGAGGGCGTGACGCGGCCGGGCGCCGTGGTGGAGGTCTCGCGCGTGCGCTGGGACGGTCGTCCCGGGGAGGCGGGCTAGGCGGCCTGGGTGCGACCGCCGGGGAACGGGACCATGGGAGCGGGACGGCGGCGAGCGGGCCGTGGCGGAAGGACGAGGACGGACATGGTGAGGCGGAAAGCGGTGGTGGGTGCGTCCGGCGCGACCCGGCGCCGACGGGGGGACGATGTGGTGATGGCAGGGATCGGCAGGACGGATTGCGGCTTGAAGCCGCCCCGGACGGGTACGGGGAGGTAGGCGGTGGCACTGCGTAATGATGTGGGGATGCGGTTCCGCGATCCGCATCCCCATCCCTCCGGCGCGCGGCCTCCGGTTCTGCCGTCGCGTCTCGTCCCGCGGCATGTGGGCATCGTCATGGACGGCAACGGACGGTGGGCGAAGAGGCGCGGGCTGGCGCGGACAAAGGGGCACGAGGCCGGCGAGGACGCCCTGTTCGACTGCGTCGAGGGCGCGATCGAGCTCGGGGTCCGATGGTTGTCGGTGTTCGCCTTCTCCACGGAGAACTGGAAACGGTCACCGGACGAGGTGGCGTTCCTGATGCGCTTCACCGACGGGGTGTTCGGCCGGCGCATCGAGGACATGCACGCGCTCGGTGTGCGGGTTCGCTGGGCGGGTCGTCGTCCCCGGCTGTGGGGGAACGTGATCAGGCGACTGGAGTCGTCCGAGGAACGTACCCGTGACAACGACCGGCTCACCCTGGTGATGTGCGTGAACTACGGCGGCCGGGCCGAGATCGCCGATGCCGCGGCGGCGATCGCCCGGGACGTGCGGGAGGGCCGGCTGCGCGTCGATCGGATCGATGAGGCGACCATCGGCCGCTACCTGGACGAGCCCGATATGCCCGATCTGGACCTCGTCATTCGGACTTCCGGGGAACAGCGGCTCAGCAACTTCCTGCTCTGGCAGGCCGCCTATGCCGAGTTCTCGTTCGTCGAGACGCTCTGGCCGGACTTCGACCGGCGCGATCTGTGGTCCGCCTGTGAGGACTTCGCCCGACGGGACCGGCGCTACGGCGGAACCGTCGCCCACCACGTCTGATGCCCGGGCCCGACGTTCCGACTGGACCAGACGCTTCCACCGTGCCCGACTGGGCGGCGCCGACGGCCGGTGCTCCGGTCGTTGCCCAGATCGCCTTCGCCGTGCCCGGGGACGCCAGCCCGGGCGGGGCGGGGTTCGCCGCGGCGGCACGCCCGGCGCTCGACGCGCTCGCCCGGGCCCCGGGATTCCGTGGTGGGCGGATCGCCCAGGCGCCCGACGAACCCGGCTCGTGGCTGATGACCACCGAGTGGGACGGGCCGGGTGCGTGGCGTCGCGCGTTGTCCGCCTTCGAGGTGCGGTACGCGCTGACGCCGCTGCTCGTCTTCGCGGTCGACGGGCCCGGCACCTTCGAGGTGCTGGTGTCGGTGGACGGGCCGGGTGGTTCGGCGCGGACCCATCGGTCCGACCGTGCGCCGGACGCCGGCACCGCGGCCCCCGGCGAGCTGCCGCGCTCCGCCGGTGCGCCGGGCACCGGCCGGCCGTGACCAGCCGCGGGATTGCCGGTGGGTACCGGTAGCCTCGACTCAGCATCATGGAATCTACGATCTATGGGTTGTGGATCTATGATGTGCAGATCTATGGATCATGGATCATGGATCATGGATCTGTGAATCATGGATTCGGAGTGTCGATGTCCCTTGGACAGTCCCCTCCCTGACCGCCTGACCGCTCTCTCCGGACACCGGTCGCCGGCGGGCCGGTGTCCCGTCCCCGGAACCGGGGTGTCCGCCCCACTCGTGACCGCGACAGCGAAATGCCGAGGCTCGCTCGATGTTGACCATGCAGGACGCGCTGCTGGCGCTGACCCGTTACTGGACCGACCGCGGCTGCATGATCGTGCAGCCGTTCAACACCGAGGTCGGCGCTGGTACGCTCAACCCAGCCACAGTGCTGCGGGTGCTCGGACCGGAGCCGTGGCGGGTCGCGTACGCCGAACCCTCGGTCCGTCCCGACGACTCCCGCTACGGCCACAATCCGAACCGGCTGCAGACCCACACCCAGTTCCAGGTCATCCTCAAACCGGACCCGGGCAACTCCCAGGAGCTCTACCTGGGCAGTCTCGCGGCGCTCGGCATCGACACCGCCGCCCACGACGTCCGGTTCGTCGAGGACAACTGGGCCTCGCCCGCGCTCGGTGCCTGGGGCCTGGGCTGGGAGATCTGGCTCGACGGCCTGGAGATCACCCAGTTCACCTACTTCCAGCAGGCCGGTGGCCAGACGCTCGACACCGTCAGTGTCGAGATCACCTATGGCGTGGAACGCATCCTCATGGCCCTGCAGGGCGTCCGCCACTTCAGCGAGATTGCTTACGCCCCCGGCATCTCCTACGGCGAGGTGTTCGGCCAGGCCGAGTACGAGATGTCCCGGTACTACCTCGACGACGCCGACATCGACACCGTGCGCCGGCTCTACGCCGACTATGCCGCCGAGGCCCGCCGGCTCATCGACGCCCGGCTGCCCGTCCCCGCGCACTCCTACGTGCTGAAGTGCTCGCACGCCTTCAACATCCTCGATTCCCGGGGCGCGGTCTCCACCACCGAGCGGGCCACCTCCTTCGCGCAGATGCGCGGACTGTCGCGGGAGGTCGCGGCGCTGTGGCGGGACCGCCGCGAGGAGCTTGGCCATCCCCTCGGGGTGGCCTCCCCGCCACCGGCCGCGGTGCCCGCCGCGGTGACCACCCAGATCGAGGCGCCGGCCACCCTGCTGTTCGAGATCGGGACGGAGGAGCTCCCGGCGGCCGAGGTAACCCGGACCATCGAGGCGGTGCGCGCCGGCCTCGTCGAGCGGCTAGCGGCCACCCGCCTCACGCACGGTGCGGTCCGGGTGCTGGGCACTCCCCGGCGCATCGTGGCGATTGTTGACGAGGTGGCGCCCCGGGAGCCGGACGTCGAGCGGGTCGTCCGCGGCCCGCGCGTTTCGGCCGCCTACGACGCCGCCGGCGCGCCGACGAAGGCCGCCGTCGGGTTCGCGCGTGGTCAGGGCGCGGATCCCGCCGGCCTCCAGGTCGTCACCCACCGCGGTGTCGAGCATGTCGCGCTCGTGCGCACCGAGGCTGGCCGGGACGCCGCCCGGGTGCTGGCTGGGGTGCTCGGTGAGCTGGTGGCGGGGCTGCGCGCGGAGCGCAATATGCGTTGGAACGATCCGGCCCTGTCGTTCAGCCGGCCGGTGCGCTGGCTGCTCGCCCTGCTCGGCGAGGCCGTGGTGCCGGTGGCGGTGTCGACGCTCGCGGCCGGTCGGACCACCCGCGGCCACCGGCGGGCCGGCTCCCCGCCGCTCGACGTGCCGAGCGCGTCCGGCTACCCCGAACTGCTCGCCGCCCGCTCGGTCCTGCTCGACCCGGTAGTTCGCCGCGAGCTCGTCGTCGAGGAGGCGGCCAAGCTCACCGCGGACTCCGGCGGTCACATCGACCTCGTCGCCGAGGCGGACGTGCTCACCGAGGTGGCGAACCTCGTCGAGTTCCCGCGCCCGATCCTCGGGTCCTTCGAGGAACGCTTTCTGGACCTGCCGGCGGAGATCC
>NZ_CDWRCM010000098.1:6991-9187 GCF_977927585.1 Frankia sp. CcWB2
CCACCGTCATGCGCAAGCACCAGCGATACCTGCCGGTGCGTGACGCCGCCGGGCGGCTGCTGCCGTCGTTCGTCGCCGTCGCCGATGGCGAGGTCGACCAGGCGCTGGTCCGCGCCGGCAAGGAGGAGGTCATCCGGGCCCGGTTCACCGACGCCGCGTTCTTCTACGACGCCGACGTCACGGTGCCGCCCGAGACGTTCCGGGCGGAGCTCGCGAAGCTGACGTTCGAGCAGCGGCTCGGCTCCGTCGCGGACCGGGCCGACCGCATCGCGGCGCTGGCGCGTGACCTCGCCGAGGAGATCGGCCTCGGTGAGGACGACCGGGCCACCCTGGACCGGGCGGCCGCGCTCGCCAAGTTCGATCTGGCCACCCAGATGGTCATCGAGCTGTCGAGCCTCGCCGGCACGATGGCGCGGGAGTATGCCCGCCGGGCCGGTGAGCCCGAGGCGGTCGCCGTCGCCCTCTTTGAGATGGAGCTGCCTCGCCGGGCCGGTGATCAGCTGCCCGCTACCGCCCCCGGTGGCCTGCTGGCCCTCGCCGACCGGCTCGATCTGCTTGTCGGGCTGTTCGCGCTCGACGCGGCTCCCACGGGGAGTTCGGATCCGTTCGGGTTGCGCCGGGCCGCGCTCGGGGTCGCCGCGATCCTGGGCAGCCGGCCCGAGCTCGCCGGCCTCACCGTCACCGGCGCGCTGGCCCGTGCTGCCCGGCTTACCCCGGTGCCGGTGCCCGCCGAGGCGCTCGAGGCCGCCGGGGCGTTCGTCCGTGGCCGCTACGTCCAGCAACTACTCGACGCCGGGGTGGACCACCGCTTGGTCGGCGCAGTCGGGCCGCTCACCGGCACGCCGGCCCGCGCGGCCGCCACCTTGGTGACACTGCGGCAGCTCGTCCAGGGGGAGTCCGCACCCGCCGCCGGCTTCGCCGCCCTGGCCGCCGCGTTGCAGCGGGTCCGCCGGATCGTGCCGGCCGGGACCCCGGCGGTGCTCGACGCGCAGCGCCTCACCGAACCCGCCGAGATCGACCTGCTGGAGGTCGTGACAGCCCTCGCCCAGCGGCTCGCGCCCTCCGGCGCCGATTCGGCTGTCACCGCGGAGACGCCGGCCGGAGTGATCTCCCTCGATGAGCTGGTCGCCGCAGCCGGAGACCTGCCGGCCGCCGTCGACGCGTTCTTCGACGCGGTGATGGTGATGGCCGACGACCCGGCGGTGCGGGCGGCGCGGCTCGGTCTGCTGGCCTGGATCCGGGACCTGACGGCCGGAGCTCTCGACTGGGAGGCTCTCGGCTCGCTGCCCGCTTCCGGTTACTGATCATGGGCATTCTGACTGCGCATACCGTTACCACGGGTTAGCGTCTGGGTATCACTCCGGGGCGGAAGGGACGACCATGGCGCGCTACGTGTATGGCTTCCACCAGGGCAACAAGGATATGAAGGATCTTCTCGGCGGTAAGGGCGCGAACCTCGCCGAGATGACGAATCTCGGCCTGCCCGTCCCGCCCGGGTTCACCATCAGCACCCAGGCGTGCCGGGAGTACCTTGCCGGCGGCGAACCGGTCGGGCTACGGGTGGAGATCGATCATCATCTTGCCGCTCTGGAGACCGCCCGGGGACGGCGGCTCGGCCAGGCCGACGATCCGCTGCTGGTGTCGGTGCGTTCCGGCGCGAAGTTCTCCATGCCCGGGATGATGGACACCATCCTGAACATCGGCCTGACCGACCAGGCCGTCTTGGGCCTGGCCGAGCAGTCGGGTTCGCCGCGGTTCGCCTGGGACTCCTACCGCCGGCTGCTGGCCATGTTCGGCCGGACCGTCCTCGGCGTCGGCGAGTCGTCGTTCGACGCGGCTCTCGAGGCGGCGAAGCGGGCCAAGGGCACCAGCAGCGACCTCGACCTCGACGAGAACGACCTGCGGGCGCTCGTCGCGACCTACCAGCGGATCGTGCTCGAGCGCACCGGCCGTCCCTTCCCCCAGGATCCCCGTGAGCAGCTGGATCTCGCGATCCGAGCGGTGTTCGACTCCTGGAACGGGCCGCGGGCCCGGCTGTACCGCCGTACCGAGCGCATTCCGGACGATCTCGGGACGGCAGTGAGCGTCGTCGCGATGGTGTTCGGCAACCTTGGAACGGACTCGGGCACCGGGGTGGCCTTCACCCGGGACCCGGGCAACGGGGAATCCGGCGTGTACGGAGACTATCTGCCCAAT
>NZ_CDWRCM010000098.1:9543-13783 GCF_977927585.1 Frankia sp. CcWB2
GCCCCGATCGCGACGGGAGTGAACGCCGCGCCCGGGGCTGCGGTGGGGGAGGCCGTCTTCGACGCCGCCGAGGCGGTGCGGGTGGCGGCCGAGGGCCGACCGGTCATCCTCGTCCGCCGCGAGACGAACCCCGACGACCTCGCGGGCATGCTCGCGGCGCGCGGAACCCTGACCTCCCGGGGCGGCCGGACGTCGCATGCCGCCGTCGTCGCCAGAGGATTGGGCCGGACCTGCGTGTGCGGGGCCGAGGAGATCGAGGTCGATCCCGCCGGTCGCCGCCTCACCACTGGGCGGGGCGTGGTCGTGCGGGAGGGGGACATCCTCTCCATCGACGGGACCACCGGCGCGGTATACCCCGGTCCCGTACCGCTCGTCCCGTCACCGGTCGTCGAGTACTTCGAGGCCGGCCATCCCGACCATGCCGGCCATTCCGGCCGCCTCGACCATCCCCGGCCGGGCGGGGACCTGGTCGCCGCCGTGGATCGGCTGATGCGGCACGCCGACCGGTCCCGCCGGCTGCGGGTCCGACAGATGCTCTGCGTGAACTTTCCGGTTGATCGCGGATGTCGACGGTGATCCCGGGTGTCGGTTGCCAGCGAAGATTTCAGTAAGGACCTGCGCTGAGCTGGACAGGGAAATCTGGTGATGAAGGTGTCCAGACAGCGGCCGCTGAGGTGTTGACAGTGCGGACCGCCGTATTCGGCGCGGGCTCCGGTGCAGTCGTAGCTGGTGCGGGGTTTAGACGAATCCGCGATTCAGGAGGCTGCTCAGCCAGACGTGGTCAGCCAGACGTGGTCACCACGTTCTCGATGCTGGGGGCCGTCGGCGCGGTGACCGGTCAGGGCGTGGCGACCATGCGGACGTGGCGCTTGTCGATAACCACGCCGGTGGGCAGGGTCTCGTCGGCCGTTCCGACAGGGTAGGCGGTGATGACGGGCTGGGCGGTGCGGTCGCGGTCGAAGCGGCGAATCTGCTCGACCAGCCGCTCGGCGAGCTGGGCGGCGGCGGGGCCGTGGCTGGTGGCGCCGAGTTCGTAGCGGCGTTCGCCGTCCGGGCCGGGATGGTCGACGGGGCGGGGCTTGGTGAGGTATGCCAGGGAGTCGCCCTCGACGATCGCGGGGGTGCGGTAGGTGAACGCGGGGCGGCAGACCCCGGACTCGATGGCCTCGTCTTCGGCGGCGATGCGGCAGGTGCCGGGTGAGGTGGCGGTCAGCCACAGCCAGATGTGGTCGAACGGCTCGTTGGCGACGACGGAGGCGCCGGACCACACGGTGGGCTCGAGTCCAGTGAACACCTCGTGCAGGGCGGCCGGGGCGATGTTCTGGTCGGCATCCCAGTACAGGTCCACGTTGTCAGTGATCGTGCCGGTCTGCTCGCCGGTCGACACGATACCGATCATGGGAATGAACCCGCAGAGCTGGCTGCTTTCCGCCCGGAGATGGGTGTCCTGACGGGAGAAGGCGACACTGCGGGCCTGGCCCCGCCAGTGCAGCGGGACCACGAGCGTACCGCCGGGGGCGAGCTGGTCGAACCAGGCCGGGGGCAGGTCCCACGGCCCGACCGTAACGATGATCTTGTCGTAGGGGGCGTGGTCCGCGTCGCCGATGGCGCCGTCGCCGGTGACGTCGGGGTGGATGTCGATGGTGGTGACACTGCCGCCGTCGCCGACGAGTTCGGCGAGCAGGGCGGCGTTGTATCCGGTCCCGGCCCCGATCTCCAGCACGCGGTCGCCGGGCTGCGGGTCGAGCTGGCCGAGCATCATCGCCACCACGGTCGGCACGGAGATGCAACTGGCGGGCCGGTCTGCGCCGGGCTTGATGGTGATCGCCTTGTTGGCGTACGCCTCCTCGACCGAGGCTGCGGGAACGAACCGGTGCCGGGGAACGGCCCGAAACGCCTGCTCGATGCGCTCGGAGCGCAGGTGACCAGCGGTGCGGATGTTGCTGATCATCTGCTCGCGCAGGTCCTCGGGGCGGGTGCTGGTGGCGTTGGTCATCCGGTTCCTTCCGTGTATGTACTTGCGGATACGGGCGAGTGCGTTGGTCCGGCCGTGGGCGGGACGGTG
Organism: Frankia sp. CcWB2; assembly: GCF_977927585.1. NCBI lineage: Bacteria > Bacillati > Actinomycetota > Actinomycetes > Frankiales > Frankiaceae > Frankia > Frankia sp. CcWB2. Next base: position 11,609 of record NZ_CDWRCM010000098.1, read on the forward strand.
AGCAGGCAGACGTCCCATCCGGTGCCCGGCGGCAGATCGGTGAGCGCGATTCCGGCGTCGCCTTCCAGCATCCCCCTCACCTCCGATAGTTTTCGGGCCGCCTGGGTGCGGCGGTGACGCCAGCGGTGTTCCAACCGGGACAGGACCTCGGCGAATTCGCCGCCGGGTTCGGTGTCGGCGAGCATCCGGCGGGAGACGTGCACCAGCCCGGCCCAGCCGTGGCACAGCGAGTCGTCGCCGAGTTGGGCGAGTTGAGCCTCGTCGGTGAGACACGCGACGAGCGTGGCCTTGGCGTCGGCCACCCTGTTCGGGGTGTCCAGTGCCTGGGCGGTCAGGTGGCGGGCGCGGGCCAGGCCGGGGGCGCCGTAGCACCAGGACGGGCGTTGCGGACCCGGCTGGTCGGCGGCGGCGTTGACCCATTCGCGGGCGGAGATCATGCCGGGCCACCAGGGGCTGATCACCGAGCCGCAGCGCCAGGAGTTGAGGAACCAGTCGGTGAGTTCGATCGCGTCGGCCTGTCCGGGCACGGTGATGCCGCCGATCATGGCGGAGGACAGCAGCGCCAGCGGTCCGGCGATGCCGTGCGCCATGCCGAGGTTGGCGTGGCCGCCGGGCCACCACGGGTCGGGCTGGTCGGACGGCCCATTCGCGGTCCACCAGCCGGGCAGTGTGGCCCCGTCGACGGTGGTCCGGCCGGTCAGCCGGACCAGGTAGGTCAGTACGTCGCGTAGCAGGTCGCCGCCGGGGTGGCGCGGGTCGGCGTGGACGGCTTGAAGCAGGCAGACGCCGAGTCCGGTCAGCCCGTTGATCAGGTCGAACTCCCGCAGCGCGGGCAGTTCGCCGCGGTCGATCCGCTCGTGCGCTGCCTCCAGGCGGGTGCAAGTGATCGCGGCGATGTGCTCGTCGAGGGTGTGCAGTACGCCGGTGTAGACGGGCTGGCCGGCGGTGCGCAGCACGAACGCGACCGCCGGGGCGCCCCGGTACAGGCCGGCGCCTGTGTCCGCGGCCACGGGTTCGGCGGTCATGGCCTTGACCCATTGGTGGGCGGTGGCCCAGTCTCCGATCCCGGCGCGGGCATAGGCGATGTGCAGCAGCGCCAGCCCGGCGGCCCCGTCTGCCAGGGATTGACCCCAGCCGGGTGCGGGATGCTGCTCGGGCGGTGGCGTGTACGGGTCGGTGTAGGTCACCGGGCACCACCGCTACGGCGGGCTCGCCAGGTGAGCGCGGCTTGCCGGGCCAGGCGGCGGCAGGTGCGTTCGCTGTCCCGGTTGATGCCGACGGCCCGGTTGTGGTGCATGCGCAGCAGCGACTCCAGCACCACGTCGGTGTTCGCCTCCGGTGGCAGCGCCTTGTGGTAATTGGCCAGCGTGTCGGCGCGGTTGTCCCACGCCGGCCCGATGTCGACGGTCCAGCCGGACAGCGACCACAGCCCGGCCGGGTCGGTGGCGAGCCGGGTCGCTCGCTCGGCCACCGCCCGGTCGATGGCCGCAGCGGCAGCCGGGGCCGGCCGGGCGGCCAGCCAGTCCATCGCCTCGTTGGGATCGCCGAAGAACCCGCTGACGATGCCTACCATGTTCGCCACCACCAGCCCGAGGTCGACCTCGGTGGTGGGCTGGTGCCGCAGCAGGGCGGCCATGGTGGCGGAGTCGGCGGCGAAGACGTTCTCCGCGGCGTCCAGTGCCTCGCCGTGCCCGTAGCGGCCGACTTCCGGGGAGTAGGTGTCGATCACCAGCCGCCCGGCCAGTCCTGCTTGGCGCATCCGCTGCGCCCACTCCCCGACCGCGTTCGAGTACTGCGCGTAACAGTCGGGGATAGTGCGCAGCCGCAGGCGCAGGTGGTCTGTCTCCTGTCGGCTGCGGTATCGCAGCCACCAGCACGCGGGTGTGTCGAGCGTGGCCAGCAGGCCGGGAAGCGCCTCGGCGACGATCTCGCCGATCCGTTCGGGATGGGTGAACAGCTTCGCCGAGAGCCAGGTGGCGTCCGGGGCGCCGGGCAGGTGCCCGTGCGTGTTCGTCACGGCGGGTAGGAGGCCGTGCAGCGGGCCGGGTGCAGCGGGGCAGGTGGTGACCAGGGGCAGCGCGATTTCGTGGGCGTGGCCGTCGATCCACCCGTAGTCGGCCGCCGGGGTGGCCGCGTACAGGATCGCCTGGCCGTGCCGTTTGAGGTGGGCGTGCA